>NZ_JAIQZM010000004.1:249705-257229 GCF_023333595.1 Argonema galeatum A003/A1 | reverse complement strand
GGTGAGAACTGGGAAAAAGGTTTTCTTTCACGAAGACCTGAATCTTAAGGGTTTAACTAAGCGAAATCAAGTCAAGCCATCTGATGATGGAACCTATCTTCCCAATGGTCAATCAGCTAAGTCTGGATTGAATAAATCTTGGTCTGATGCTGCTTTTGGAAATTTCTTCAAGACACTGGACTACATAGCATCAATTGCTGGAGCAGTTGTCATTTCTAAGAATCCTGCTTATACTTCAATGGTTCTGGCTTATCGGAATGAAATTGTTTTTACCGATTGCAGTATCAGAGACTATTGGGATGAGCTAAACGCTTTGATGGTTAATCGTGACATTAATGCTGCGATTAACTTAAAAAGACTTGGGTTGGGCATTTTCCCAAGTATAAAACGCCGTAATGGGAAACTATCTATAGTTGGTTCTATGGATGATGCGTACCAGAAGGAAATCTTGCATACCCTTCATCGGGCTGCGAGAAGCCTACACCATACCTGAAAGGTTGGTGTAGGAGTATGTCACCTGTCAAGGATTTAATTCATCTTTTTCTGGAAATGGGGATGCTCCTTTACGTCAAGCTTATGACAGTGTAGCTAACCCGTTTCGACCTGCTTGTAATTTTCAAGTCACAAGTTCTGCATCGGACAGTCCTCCTGTTAGTGAACGTAACCGTAATATAGCAGCTATTCCTTTATTTCAAAAGCCTTTCTCTGGCAATTTTCCTACAGGCAATCCCTTCGATCACGATGTTCCTCAACAGTTTAGGGACAACAATGGTTATGTAGTTAATTGGCGAGGCGATCGCAAAAGATCTGGAATTATAGGCGCATCCATAGATGGTCATGAAGGTTATGACTGGCTAATGCCAGAAGGAACTCCTCTTTTAGCAGTTGCTCCTGGTGTAGTTTCCTTTGCGGGAGAGGGTCAGCCTTTTAGGTGTCCACCTTTAGGAAATCGAACTGTAACAGGTTTGTATTTATATATTATTCATACGGCTCCCAACGGTGAGCGTTTTCAGAGCGAATACGTACACTTGAGTAGGATCGGCGTTCAAAATGGGCAACCCGTGCGATCGGGCCAACAAATTGGTCTTTCTGGTAATACTGGCTGTAGCACTGCGCCTCATTTGCACTTTGGGGTTCGTCGTTTAACAAATACAAATAACGGTCAACCAACTTTAATCGATCCTTATGGTTGGTCAGGTAATAATCCCGATCCTTGGTCGCAGAATCCCAACGGTGCTAATAGCGTTATGCTTTGGAAAAAAGGACAAGCACCGCGTATATTTAGCCCTTAATCAATTTTTATAGCTGTGTAATATCAAAGTAAAGATAAAATTTAACTACAATACCTGGAGGTGGAGCATGAAGCAAGTGGCAGTGAGTGAATTACAAGAGAAAGCAACAGTTTACTTAACTGGTAGCGAACAACTAGCGATCGAGCATAATGGCGAAGTAGTAGGATTTTATTACCCTAAGAAGCGGACGAAGCAGGAAGAAGTCGATCGCGCCGTTAAGCAATTGAGCGAGACTGTACAACAGATACTCGCTGAAACAGGCATGACTGAGGATGAGTTAGCTGACCTTTTTGATACAAGTAAGCCTTTTCCCTATGATACTGATAGTTGACGCTAATATCCTGATTGGGGAACTGCTGCGGCAAAGAGGACAGGAATTAATCCAAAATCCTGCACTAATGCTTCATGTTACGGAGCGAGTTTTGGATGAAACTCAATATGAGATAGAACGACGAATCCCGCTAATGGTAAGTCGGGGTAGACTTACTGAGGCAGAAGCACGACTTTTACTTGCTCAAGCAAAACATCCGGTTGAAACTAAGATCGAGGTCGTTTCTGAGTCGAACTACATCAACCTAGAAACAGAAGCTAGAAATCGCATTCCTAGAGATCCTGATGATTGGCCTACAGTAGCTTTAGCATTGGCAATGAATGCAGCAATTTGGACTCAAGATTGCGATTTTTTAGGGTGTGGCTGTCCTACTTGGACTACAGAAACTTTACTTATACAGTTGAGAACAACTTCAGAGGATAATTAAGGTGTAAGTTGGGTTTCGTTATTATTCAACCCAACCTACAATGAGGTATGCGGTTATTTGTTAATCACAACGATCGGTAAATAAACCATCATTTCTTTTCCGTCTTTTGTATCCTTAATTTTGGCTGGTCGATATGCCACTGTCGGCCCATTGTACATATACATGGTCGGCTCATTTAGTTCGGAGACAAATTCATATCGTCCATCTGGACTTTTTTCTGTCCGCATCATGGTAGGCGCTCCACTTCTGGGAGAATTTATGACGATCGGCATACTATTCATGACCCTATACATTTCAGACAACGCCGATTTTGGTAACATTCCTACTGACAAGATTGCCAGTCCAGCGCCCAGAAAAAGGGTTTTGATTGTACGTTGAATCTTCATATTTTGGGTTTTTGCCTTAAACGTCAATAAGATTGAGGTATTGTCCTAGAAAGACGTGATGGGAGAGGCGCAGGTTCCCCTACGCGATCGCAAACTAAAATTTCAGTGGACACAAGCGAGAGAAAACTACAGTGAGTTTAAAGCTTTATATCCTCCGCCACGGACAAACAGGTTTCAGTCGGGAAAATTCCTTCTGCGGTTCCATAGACCCAGAATTAACCCCAGAGGGTCTTGACATGGCAAAGGCTTTTGCAGCTACCTATCGTTCTCTACCTTGGAATGCCATTTATTGTAGTCCGATGGGACGAACCAAGGCGACGGCGCAACCCCTGTGCGACGCCATCGGAATGTCCATGCAATTGCGAGATGGATTGAAAGAAATCAACTATGGCAAGTGGGAAGGTTTATCACCAGAAACGGTCGATCGGGAATACCACGATGACTACATTCGCTGGACAGCAGATCCCGCTTGGTATCCGCCGACAGAGGGAGAACCAGCTGTTGCGATCGCGCATCGTTCTTTAGAAGTAATTGAAGAAATCAAGCTGCGATACAGCACGGGCAACGTTTTGATTGTCTCCCACAAAGCCACCATCCGCATTATTCTGTGTAGCTTGCTGGGAATTGATGTGGGGCGCTTCCGCTATCGCATTGGATGTCCCGTTGCTTCGGTCAGCATTGTGGAATTTGGCTCTCACGGGCCATTACTTCACGCATTAGCCGATCGCACCCATCTGGATGAGCATTTGCGTAACTTAGCCGGAACTTAAGGGAAGCCCTGACTGCCAATTTGCCGATCGTTTTAGACTTTGCGGGGGTCTAACGGGGCGACAATAATCTGTCAACCCCTTACTGCGTGAGGAGTTGACAGATTATTGTCAAAAAAATAGGACTTACGTTTTTCTCCCCCTTGCCCCCCAAATCTGGGGGGCGAAGAGTCCTGTTCCCCCCAGATTTGGGGGGTTAGGGGGCAAAACCAAGGTTTTTGCGTAAGTCCTGAAAAAGATAGGTCTGCTATGTATCCTCAAATTCATCTGCGTTTATCCGCGTTTATCTGCTTTAATCTGCGGTAAAAAATCCCAAATGTGGAACTTTTGCCAGCAGTCTAATCTGCCTCTAACCAAGCTGACAAATCATCCAGACTGCTAAAATCCAATAACGCCTCACTTAAATTTTCCAGCACAGATAGCGGTAGGTGGGAGATGCGCCCTCTGAGATCATCAGATAACTCTCCAAAGCGGCGCGACAAAAGACGGAAAACCAGATTAGCAGCTTCTTGCTGTTGTCCTTCTTGGCGACCTTCTTGTCGTCCTTCTTGCCGTCCTTCTTCTTTAGCTTCGCGATATACTCTGGTTTCCTCTAATCGCATTCCCAGCATTGCTTCTACCTCCCGCCGACTTAAATTAGTAAACTTGTAGACCAAAATGGTGGCGATCGTATCTATTATGGCGCGACTTGCTTCTGGTTCGGTGACTTCTTGTTGTGCGCGTGCTAATAAATATCGTGCTTCCTCTGGTGCTTGTTCTTCTTCTACGATTGTCAGCACCATCAAGGCTATCCCTAACGGTAACTGTCGAATCTCTCCCAGTTCGTTCAGGTACACCCGATGCACTTGGTCACAGTTTAGCAGCGATCGGTAGGGATGAGCATCACTCTGTTCGATACTGCGTGTCGGATAAATTACTACAGCTTGCCAGTCAGAATAACGCTCTCGATTGCGGTAAAAATATAGAAATGCTTCACCGAACAAGCGTTCGTATAACCGTTCATCCTTCTGAAATTGTACCTCGCAGAAGTAGATTATGCCTGCATTCCCGGTATCTGGCGGCAGAAATACGCCATCAATCTCAAATTTCGGTTCTTTGACTGCTACTGAGTCAAAGCGGTATCCGCTTGCATTCGCAGGTGGAGTTGTGAGTAAGTCGAACAATAGGGTGGGGGATTGCTGGAAAAGTTTGTAAAATATTGAGTCTCGCCGCATGGAAAGGTTGTCGCGGATGGATCGAGATTAATTTTCTCATAGTTAAAACTGAAATGAGTTTCCATTCAACTAATTTCCCTAGCGAGTAGGGAGTCAAATAAATACGCTAGTAACTACTTCCCTTTTTAGTTTCCATTCAACTAATTTCCCTAGCGAGTAGGGAGACCTCCCCATTAAAACCTATATCCCGCCTGAAGTCCAGAAGCCGATCGCGAGGGATAGAAAAATTAACCTCTCTCTCCACCCAAAACACAGCCGCCAAAACGCTCAAACCCTTACACTGATTATCCAACCAGAAGCAGAATAGGATATTCAGGATGCTTTTGAGTGGTACGAATCTAAAAATCCTGGTTTGGGTTCTGAGTTTGTCCGTGCAGTTGATGCTTGTCTGTCTGGAATTGGATGAAAACCCCTTGCTTACCAAGTCATCCGCAAACAGGTAAGAAGAATATTAATCCGTCGATTCCCATACATAATTCTCTACGTTTTTGACCAAGATACGGTTTTTGTACTTGCTTGCTTCCATACAAAACGCGCTCCAAAACAGTGGTTGGATAGAATTTAGTACACTAAAGGGACAAGGTTTTCAATCTCCCAGGTTCCCTCTATAAAAATCTGCTACACCATATCTGTAATCAGATATGGTGTAGCAGATTCCCAAAGACCTTAATCTCCCAGACAGATACTCAATCCTCGCGCAGTTTTGACCAGAGTACCGTTGAGGTCTACAGCTCGGTATTGAGCGATCGCATCCGCGATCGGCACGCTTACTACTTGGCGATTTTGCCAGCTTACCATTTGGTCGTACTTATCCTCCGCAATCAGATCCACTGCCGCCACCCCAAAAGCAGAAGCAGTCAATCTATCCAGCGGCGAAGGCGTTCCCCCTCGTTGGATGTGTCCCAAAACCGTGACTCGCGTTTCCGCACCGCTACAGTCACAGATTTTGTCAGACAAATATTGACCGATACCACCCAATCGAGATTGCCCCAAGCGATTGGTACTCATCACAGGCTCGCCTTCTTCCGTGCGAACTGCTTCTGAGACAACTATCAAAGAGTAATTCTTACCTTGATTTTGGCGATCGTAGATTTTTTGGCAGACATTGGCAATTGTATAAGGGATTTCAGGAATCAGAATGACATCCGCACCCCCAGCAATCCCAGCGCTAATGGCGATGTGTCCCGCATCGCGACCCATCACTTCCAGGATCATCACCCGACTGTGACTAGCAGCGGTAAAATGCAATCGATCCAGCGCTTCCGTGGCAATATTGACCGCCGTATCAAAACCGATCGAATGCTCAGTGCTGCCTAAGTCATTATCAATAGTTTTGGGTATAGCAACAAGGTTGAGGTTGCCTTGCAGCGCCAGTCGTCTTAGAATAGCCAGACTGCCATCACCGCCAATGCCGATTATCGCGTCCAAACCAAGCTCGCGGTAGCCAGCGATAATATCTTCAGAGCGATCGGGCACAGTTCCATCCGGCATCGGGAAAGCAAAAGGGTCTCCCTTGTTCGTCGTCCCCAATACCGTACCGCCTTTCGTTAGCAATCCATCCACTTTATCGAAGTCAAGCGGCATAAATTGAGGAGGACTGCTCATTAACCCTTGCGTAGCTTGACGAATTCCCAGAACTTCCCAGTTATAGGTATCGACAGCACGGCATACAACAGCCCGAATTACCGCATTTAAGCCAGCACAGTCGCCACCACTGGTCAAAATTCCAATCCGTTTGAATTCTCCCATAAGACCTTTCGTAAATAGAGCATTCAATTAGTCAAGCAGTTAATCATACGCAAGTGCGATCGCTTAATCATTTTATAGGTATCAGCCCTAATCTCAGACTTGTAGCCCACAACGAGTATAGTACGATCCCGTTTTTCATCCCAAATCCCAAATCTAAAATCTAAAATCTTATGATTCCCGACATTTCTACCATACCTCTAGTACAGCTTGCGTCTGGCGATCGCCTCCACCTCCAAGTATACAAGTTCATTGGTGCTAACCCAGGTAAAAAAGCGTACATTCAAGCCAACTTACATGGAGCCGAAATTGTTGGCAATGCCGTTATTCATCAGCTTATTGAATTCTTGATGACTGTGGATAACACAGACATCGCTGGTCAAATTTGGCTCGTACCTGTCTGTAACCCACTTAGCACCAATCAGCGATCGCATTATTTTTCTACAGGCAGATATAACATCTACGACGGCAAAGACTGGAACCGCATATTTTGGGACTACGAAAAAGAATGTGAAGATTTAGAAACATTTGTTAAATCTCAATTAGATCTTGACCAAACTACTATCAGACAAAACTACCTAAAAAAGATAAAACTAAGCTTTGAAAAGCTATTAGAAAAAATCAACTCTCCCAGTAGCGTTCCCTTAGATGAACTATATCGATATCATCTGCAATCCTCATGCCTAGACGCAGACTATGTTATAGACATACACAGTTCTAGCAATCAAGGTATAGACTACATTTACGGCTTCCGGGGAAGAGAAGAAAGTGCCAAAGCTTTTCTACTTGATTATGGAATTTTAATAGACAAATGCGATGGAATTACTTTCGATGAAGCTTTCCTGAAGTCTTGGTTAGCACTAGAAGATAGTTTAGCAGAACACGGAAAACCAATCAGCTTTGATATAGAATCTTGGACGCTAGAACTCGGTTCTGGAATGCAAATGAATCCAGAGTCAGTTGCCAAAGGCGTCTTGGGCATTAAAAATTACTTAGCACAGAAAAGTTTATTATCCATTCCTGGCTTTCCCCTAGCTGAAACTGGATCGCATCAAATAACTTTCACAAACAAAAATCAGATGAAGAAATATTATGCCCCAGCGGGAGGTATGATTCAATCTAGACTAGATTTAGGGACTTTTGTCAATAGTGGAGAAAGACTTTATCAAATTCTCAGCTTCAATAAAAAAGGTGAATTACCAACTTTAATCGATGTGAATGCCGAACAAAGTGGGTTAGTTTTTGACCTATCCACAAATCACTGTGTTAACCAAGCAGAGTATGTATTAACTATCTTAGAATTAGAGACTCAAAAAACTTGAAAATTATTTTAGGTACGTTGTTGCGCTTTAGCGCTCTTA
>NZ_JAIQZM010000004.1:168716-249695 GCF_023333595.1 Argonema galeatum A003/A1 | reverse complement strand
GCCAAAACCCGCAACAACATACCCATTATCCTTTGCGTTAAAAAAAATCCTATGTCAGTGTAGGAGAATTCGGTATACTCAAACCCTTGAGAGTCTGCGCCATTTCCTGCAAACTCAACCCCTTACTTTGAACCAACACCCCAAAACCGCCTAACCCCATTGGATTTATCATTTGGTGTAAAGCATCGCGACGCTGCAAAACTTGCAGAATCGCCTTACCATCAGTAGCATTACTGGAAGAGAGAGAAGCGATACGGTTCCCCAACCCCAACGCCATCAAAAATAACCCTTGCTGAGTAAAACCAATCTTCTGCAAACGGCATAATTCACCCCAGCGTTCCAATGCCGTAAAATTAACATGGGCTGTGATATCTTGTCTGCCAATATTTATATAAGGATTGTCATGATGCGCGTGCTGATAGTAACATTGTAGCGTACCCCTATCTCTACCTGGGCTGTAATAGCGACTAGCTATATAGCCATAATCAACAGTTAAAAGATATCCGCGCTGTAGCTTATCTGCAACTGTACTTAACCAGTCCAAAGCTGCTAGGTTAACTTCACTGCGATAGACATCTGGATAAGCAGGAGAAATCAAATCGATTTCGACTAATTCAAAATATTTAATCAACTCATTTGTAGAAGGTTCATCCGCCACTTCTACAAAATTTATACTATCCTGGTTTGTTACGTAGATTTCGCTCAGTTTGCCATTTTCAATCACAAACTGATGTACTGGTAACGCATCAACCAATTCATTAGAAAAACAGCAGCCGATAATAGTTTCAGTTGGTATTTCTTCAATAGCACACCATCGGATTGGCAATTCTTTTAACCGCTGTTGCTGTTCTTTTTTTAAAGCCGGTGACTTTTCAACAATGATGTATTCTATGGCGTTAAAAAAATCGGGATATTGCCGTTGCGAATATCGCAGAACGTCACCTGCCAAAATTCCTTGTCCTGCGCCCATTTCTACTAACGTAAAAGGCACCGGACAATCCAGAATTTGCCACATCTGGACAAATTGTTCGGTCAGCAATTCGCCAAAATCAGCACTAAGATGAGGCGAGGTGAAAAAATCACCCTGCGCTCCAATATTGACTTTATTGGTGGCGTAGTAACCGTGCTGGGGGTGATACAGCACTAAATCCATGTACTCGGCGAAGGTGATGCGCTGTTGTGGACATTGGGAAATGCGAAGCGCGATCGCATCACACAAATCCAGATTATAATCATTCATGATATTTTAGATTTCAGGCTTTGGATTTTAGATTTTAGAATGGAATCAATCCAAAATCCAAAATCCAAAATCCAAAATTTACCTCTAGCGATCGACCGAACCCATGATAATGTCAATACTGCCCAAAATTGCCACAATGTCGGCAACTTTTGCACCCTTAAGGATGTGAGGGAAAATTTGCAGATTGTTGTAATCGGCTGCACGAATCTTCCAACGCCAAGGGAATACATTATCATCCCCAATCAAATAAATTCCCAGCTCGCCTTTACCGCTTTCAACGCGAGCGTAAATTTCACCTTTGGGAATCTTGAAAGTGGGCGCAATCTTCTTACCGATGAACTGGTAATCAAAACCGTTCCACTCAGATTTTGGCCCGCCTGCCATCCGTTTGGCTTCCAGGTTCTCGAATGGCCCGCCGGGAAGCCCCTTAATCGCTTGGCGAATAATCTTCACTGACTCGCGCATTTCGCGAATCCTCACCAGATAACGGGCGTAACAATCACCCGCAGTTTCCCATTGCACTTCCCAGTCGAAATCGTCGTAGCACTCGTAGTGGTCAACTTTCCGCAAATCCCACTTCACTCCCGAAGCGCGTAACATGGGGCCAGAGAGTGCCCAGTTAATCGCTTGTTCGCGGGTGATGGTGCCGATGACTTCTGTCCGCCTGCGGAAGATGGGGTTATCGGTAATCAAGCGTTCGTACTCATCCACTTTGGGCAGGAAGTAGTCGCAGAAGTCTTCGCATTTGTCAACCCACCCATAAGGCAAATCCACTGCTACTCCGCCAATGCGGAAGTAGTTGTTGTTCACCAACCTATACCCGGTAGCTGCTTCCCACAAATCGTAGATCATTTCCCGTTCGCGGAAGATGTAGAAGAAGGGCGTTTGAGCGCCAACGTCAGCCAAAAACGGGCCAAGCCACAGGAGGTGATTGGCAATCCGGTTCAGTTCCAGCATGATGACGCGGATATAGCTGGCGCGTTTGGGAACTGAAATATTGGCTAGCTTTTCGGGTGCGTTGACGGTGACAGCTTCGTTGAACATCCCCGCCGCGTAGTCCCACCGGCTGACGTAGGGAACGTACATGATATTGGTGCGGTTCTCGGCAATTTTTTCCATGCCGCGATGCAGGTAGCCAATAACTGGCTCGCAATCTACTACATCCTCCCCATCCAGGGTGACAATTAACCTCAACACCCCGTGCATCGAGGGATGGTGCGGCCCCATGTTGAGGATCATGGGTTCGGTTCGGGTCTCAATTCTTGCCATAGAACAGCAATTTTAATTTTTGTTTCGCTGCTTCAATTATATTGGCTCAAGCCTTCGGAGTTGAGTTAAAACTGACTAAAATAGGTATAGCAAATTTCTTGGGTAAAGATTAGCTATCTTCGAGCATTTCTATTTTAGGTGAGATGCAATGGCGATGACTCAGGAACAGTTCGATGTGCTGGTACAGCGTTTAGAAGGTTTTGCCCGTCAGCAACCCGCAAGTTATAAACTGCGTGTTGGTCTTTTAGCTGCTCTTGGTTACGCTTACATTTTCCTCATCCTAGCAGGACTGATTGCACTGTTGGCGGTTTTGGTGCTGCTGGTGCTGGTTAGCCACAGAATCAACGTTTACATGATTAAGTTTGCCATTCTGTTGCTGGTTCCGGCTTTTATCATTTTGCGATCGCTTTGGGTGACTTTTCCCCCACCTACAGGTTTAGCACTCACCCCCCAAGAAGTTCCACATCTATTTGCCTTCGTTGACGAACTTACCTCTAAGCTACAAGCTCCCCGATTTCATCACATCCTATTGACAAATGAATTTAATGCTGCTGTTGTACAAAGACCTCGTTTAGGTCTGTTCGGATGGCAGCAAAACTACCTGATAATAGGGCTACCTTTGATGCAAGCTCTTTCTGGGAGCCAGTTTCGCGCTGTACTCGCCCACGAATTAGGACATTTATCGGGCAATCACAGTCGTTTTGCTGGCTGGATTTATCGGGTTCGCAAAACCCACGGTCAGATTTGGGAAAAGCTGCATCAAAGTGGAATGCACGGTTCTTCTATTCTTTTCGAGCGATTTTTTAACTGGTATATTCCCTTTTTCAATGCTTATTCCTTTGTTTTAGCACGCATGAATGAATACGAAGCCGATCGGTGTGCAGCAGAGTTGACAGGAGCGAAAAATGCTGCCGAAGCTCTTATCAGTACAGAAGTTAAATCTAGATTTTTGGAAAGCGAATTTTGGCCTAACATTTATAAACAAGTTAATCATAAAATAGAACCACCAGAGGCAATTTATACAAATATGTGTGCTGCCTTGGCGAATAGTTTGCCTGCGGAAGATGCCACTCGATGGTTTGAGCAATCACTCAAACAAAAAACTAATAACGCCGACACCCATCCCTGTCTATCAGATCGCCTTGCTGCATTAGGTTATTTTACCGATAAACAGCATAATGCACCTCTTAGCGAACCAGTTAAATTGAGCGCAGCACAGCAATTTATGGAAAATGTTTTAAATAAGTTGACAACTTATTTCGATAGCACCTGGAAACTGGCAAACGAAACGCCTTGGCGGCAGGAATACGCTTATGTCCAGGAATCGCTAAAGAACCTTGAAGCATTGCAAGAAAAAGCCCATCAGCAGCCTTTAACGGCGGAAGAAGCTTGGAATCGCGCTTCTTGGACGGCTAAATTAAAGGGTGATGAAGCTGCTATACCACTATTGCAAGAAATACTAACAACTCAACCGAACGACGCACCGGCTAACTATAGTCTCGGTCAAATATTGCTACATAAAAATGATGATTCTGGTATCGGTTACATCGAAAATGCGATGAAAACAAATCCGGAGTGTGTTATACAAGGCTGCGAGTTGATTTATTATTTCCTGATGCAACAGGAACAAGTAGAGTTAGCAAAAGCTTATCAGAAGCGTGCCGATCGGCAGTACGATTTATTGGTGAAGGCTCAGCAAGAGCGGTCAACTGTAACTGACAGGGATAGATTTGGACAACACAATCTGCCAAATACAGCAGTTGATCGTCTGCGTCAGCAGTTATCTGTTTACCTTCAGATTAAAGAAGCATACTTGGTACAAAAAGAGCTAACTTACTTTCCTGAAAAACCATTTTATATATTGGGAATCAAGCAAAACCGCCCTTGGTATCAATTGCATATTTCGGATCGCGATCGGGAACTTCTTAATAAGCTTGTCTCGGAAATAGAGTATCCAGGTCAGGCTTATGTTATTATATTGAACGATTACAACGGGTATAACCAGAAATTCGCCAAAATTATCGGCAAAATAGAAGATGCGTGTATTTATCGCCGCTAAATTTTCCTCATGGATGCGATCGACGATTATTTGACGAATCAGAAGGAACCAGCCGCATTTGTACATATTCCGGTGCTGGCGCATGAGTTAATTGAAGGGCTAGCAATCTGTCCGGGTGGACATTACCTCGATGCAACGGTAGGAGGTGGCGGACACAGCCGTTTAATTCTAGAAGCTGCACCCGATATCCAGATTACGGCTATTGACCGAGATGAGGATGCGATCGTCGCCGCCAAAATCTACTTGGCTGAATATACCTCACGCATCCAATTCTGGCAAGGCAATTTCACAGAATACAAACCCGAAAAAGAACTATTTGATGGTATAATAGCCGACTTAGGTGTAAGCTCGTTCCATCTCGATACAGGTTCGCGAGGCTTTAGTTTTCGGCACGAAGCTGAGTTGGATATGCGGATGGATCGCAGTCAATCCCTGACAGCAGATGAAATAATCAACCATTGGGAAGAGGCGGATCTGGCGGATATTTTCTACAAATATGGAGAAGAACGACTATCGCGACGAATCGCCAGAACGATCGTAGAGAAGCGTCCGTTTCAGACAACAACCGAGTTAGCAGAGGCGATCGCACGCTGCGTCCCCCGTCAATACCGCTACGGCAGAATTCACCCAGCTACCCGCTCCTTTCAAGGACTGCGAATTGCGGTCAATCAAGAGTTAACATCTTTAGAAACGTTCCTGTCTCTAGCACCCAACTGGCTAAAACCGGGTGGCAGAATTGGCATCATCAGCTTTCACAGTTTAGAAGACCGCATCGTCAAGCACAGTCTGCGAAATTCAGAAATATTGCGGGTGCTGACGAAAAAGCCGATCATACCACAAGAAGAAGAAATAGAAAGAAATGCGCGATCGCGTTCTGCCAAACTCAGATTTGCAGAAAAATTAAAGAAGGGGCTAGGGACTAGGGGCTAGGGACTAGGGGAAGAGGGAAAGAGGAGAGTGGGAGAGTGGGGGAGTGAGTAACCTTTCTTCGGCTACCAGTCATTCGCCGGGACAGTGGAACCCCACCCCCAACCCCTCCCCGCAACAGGCAGGGGAGAAATGCTCCCCCCTCTACGAGGTCGGAGAGGGGGGTTAGGGGGGTTAGGTTTGTCCCGGTAATGGTTGGTAGACCTTTTTTCTTCTTCCACTGACAACTGACAACTGACCACTGACAACTGACAACTGACAACTGACAACTGACAACTGACAACTGACCACTGACAACTGACCACTGACCACTGACCAATGACTATTTCAGCAGTCTTCTAATTTTTTTGACTTGGTTGCGATCGTTCGATGGAGGTAGCTCGCGGGGAATTTCGACTCGGAAACTAGAACCCTCACCCACCTTACTTTTAACAGAAACTGTTCCCTTCATCATCAGCACCAGCGATCGAATAATAGTCAACCCTAAACCAGTACCGTAGTGTAACTTTGTAGTGCTTTGATCCACTTGCCGGAATTGTTCAAAGATATATTCTAAATGTTCCTCAGCGATGCCAATTCCTGTATCCATCACTGTTATAGCCAATCGGTCATCAGACACTTCACACACCTCCACCTTTACACCACCGGCAATGGTGAACTTGATGGCATTGGATAGCAGGTTAATCAAAATCTGCCGCAAACGCGCAGTGTCGTTGACAATAAACGGGTTATTCAGAAAAGTGCAAACCTCCAAGTCGATGTTCTTCTCTTCCGCTAGGGAACGAATTTCTTCGGTAGTGGTTGTCACTAGAACGGCCAGGTTTATTTGTTCGCGTTCGAGATCCATGCGACCCGCCTCAATTTTCGAGAGGTCGAGGATGTCATCGATCAGGGTTAACAGGTGTTTGCCATTGTTGAGGATGCGTTCTACCATGTTTTCCTGTTCGGGAGCGAGGGAATGTCCTAGCTGCGGTTCAGAAACTTCGCCTTCTTGGGCCAAGATGCTGCGCGATCGCATTGCCGAACGCAAAAGCAGTTGGGAAAAGCCAATAATGGCATTCAACGGAGTACGCAGTTCGTGAGACATAGTAGCCAAAAACTGCGATTTGAGTCGGGCGGCTTCCAGAAGTTGCACGTTTTGCAGCCCAATTTGTTCGCGTCGATCTTCCAATTCCCGGTTTTGATTGCTCAACAGTTGGTTCTGCTGAGCTAAACGTTCCTCTCGCTCCTCTAAAGCCTTGATCGATCGGGCATTATTAATAGCTATAGCCGCCTGTTCCCCCACCGCAACCAGCAGGTGTCGGTCTTCCGAATCGAAAGCATGGAAATCTTCCCAGTTGCCTATAGCCAGCACCCCCAACCGTCCAGACTCAGCCGACTCAATCGGAACTGCACACACCGAGGCGGGGGAAACAATTTCAGAGTTACCAGAAATTTGAAATCTAAAATTTTCAATCTCAAATTCCTCGCTGACTGATGAAGAAGCAGTCGAGAGGGCCACTGCCAGCCATCCTTCCTTACTATCCAAAGCATTTTCCAGTCGTAATTTTTCCGTGCCTATGCCAGCTGTAACCGTCAATAGGAGCCGATCGCACTGAGCGTTATGTAAAACGATCAAACAAAACTGCGCCCCGCCGATCGCATCGCAAACCGACTGAACCATCACCTGCAAAAGGTCTGGCAAATTGGCAAGACGTTGGTTTAGTAGATTTGTCAGGCTTTGCAGCGTTCGCAGTTGTTGCTGCTGTTCTCCCAAAATTACGATCGCCTTGCGGAGATTCTCGCTAGCCTCTTGGGACTCCCGATAAAGCCTTGCATTATCAACTGCTAGCGCCGCCCGACGCGCCAGATCCTCTACCAACTCTAGGTCAACCTGAGTATATTGACGATCGGACTCCGATATACCTAAAGTGATGACCCCCAGGGTTTGCCCGCGAGCGACTAGAGGCACGCACATGACAGACTTAGGAGCTAATTGGCGCAGTATTGCCTGAAGCTTGGCATCTTCAGCTTTGGCTAATACGGCAGGATCTTTAATTTCGGGGTAAAATTCTGACTGCCCGGTCTGCAAAACCTTCCCTACTCCAAATGAGGCATTTGGGTTAATTGGGTGCAGGCGTTGCATATCCTGCAAAGATGCTTTCTGAACTGGATCTGCGTGGGAGAAAGCGACGCGGCGAAGGGTAGGAGAAACGGGCTTATGCCATATTTCCACATTTTCCACCTCAAGTACATCGATAACGCACCAGTCGGCAATTTGAGGCACTGCCAAATGAGCCAGATTTGACCATGCGATCTCGTAATCTAGAGAGATAGAGAGGATAGTGCTGGCATCAGCCAGAAAGCGTTGGGAATCCTCGGCTCGCTTGCGAGCCGTAATATCGCGGCTTACTGTAAGAACATATTCGGGCGAACCGTTCTGGGCAAATTCCGGCACCAGACGAGCTTGATAATATCTCGTTTGTCCGTTGGGTGCTAAATAATCGAATTCCATTACCTGTTCTTGCCCCGTTGCGAACACATTTTGCAGGCACTCTTGCCACTGGAGGTTTGTGTTTGGTGGTAACCCTAACGCCGAGAAAGTTTTGCCGATGAGCGTTTGAGGCACCATTCCAGTTGTCCTTTCCAAAGCTGGGCTGACGTAGACTAGGCGCAATTGTCGATCGTAGCGGGCAATTATGTCGGGGGCATTTTCAACCAGGGCTTTGAATTCTTGTTCGCGCCGGTGTAAAGCTGACTCCGCCCGTTTCCGCTCGACCGCAAAAGCAACATTACTGGCGATCGTTTGCGCTAATTGAATTTCTTGTTCAGTAAACTGATGCGGCTTGTTGTAGTAAACCATAAACCTGCCGATCGGCTTTTCTTGTGCCACTAGGGGAATGAACCCCAAAGCGCGAATACCTTCTTTAAGAATTTTAGATTTTAGATTTAACATTGCCGATTGAACATTCTCTTCCTCAATCTGCAATGTTAAATCTGAAATTTGCCATGTTGATGTTTCCACATCAGAAATGCAAATTGGCTCTGGATTATTGGTATCGCAAGACCAAGGCGAATATCCTTCCACGCTGCGCCGATATTCCTCCGAGAGTCCGCACCAAGCCTTGAAGCGCATCACCCCATCGGCATCAAACAGAAGTACGGAAGTGCGATCGGCTTTGAGAGCCCTAGTAAGACCATTTAATGCTACTTGATAAATCTCTTCTAAAACAGCAGCACGACTGGCTGCATCAGTTATTTGATAAATAGTTTCTATTTGGTCAAAGCGGCAGCGCAACTCCTTTTGGGCAAGCTTTGCCGAGTTAATATCGCTAATAATACCCGCCATTCGCACTGGTCTGCCTTGGCTATCCCGTTGCGCTTTGCCCCGCGTCATGCAGTAGCGATATTCCCCCGATGTATGACGCAGGCGAAATTCTAGGTTAAATTCAACATTTTCACAAAGATGAGCAATGAGCGCTTTTTTAACTTTCTGCCGATCTTCTGGGTGGATGAGTTGAGAGATTGCTTCCCAAGTGCGAACGGCACCGGAACTTTCCACCCCACATTGAGAGGCAGACAAACCGATAATTTCTATTAGACGGTCATTCCAATAAATTTCATTTTTGGTAATATCCCAGTCCCAAATAACATCGTTTGAGCCTTCGAGTACCAGGCGATAACGTTCTTCGCTAATTTTTAGTTGTTGTGTAGCTATGAGCGCTTCCATTTCCGCTCGGTAAATGCGAATCGCATTGCGTAGGCTTCTAGAGAGGGACTCGGTAGAAAGTTTTCCCTTAGAAAGATAGTCAGACGCTCCCGCCTTCATCATTTCAACAGCAATTTGCTCATCTCCTTGGCCGGTCAACACCACCACAGGCATTTTGAAACCCGCAGAGCGCAATTGCTTTATCAGTGCCAATCCATCCGCATCTGGTAAGCGATAGTCGAGGAAGATACAATCAAAGGTCTTCTGCCTTAAAGCTGCTAGAGCCGTAGCACAACTCTCCGCCTCCGACAGTTCGATCGCTTCACCGGCAGCCTTGAGCGATCTGCGAACGACTATCCGATCCACCTCATCGTCATCTACCACCAAGATTTTCAGCGTCTCTTCTATCATGATTCGATACTTTCAAATCTAAAATCTAAAATCTAAAATCTAAAATGTCTCAAGGGATCTCGTTCAGAGTCCAGTATTTGTTAACTGTTGCCATAACCTCCACAAATTTAGTGAACGTAACTGGCTTAACAATGTAGCCTGCTACATTAAGGTTATAGGCTTCCAATTTATCTTTCTGTTCATTGGATGTCGTCAGCACAATGACAGGTATTGTTCGCAGTTCCGGGTCAGCCCGCAATTCTCGCAAAAACTCAATTCCACCCATTTTGGGCATATTGAGATCGAGTAATATCAATCGCCGATTCGGGGGTATGAGTGGTGGCTTTCCACCGTCACGCAGCATGAATAGAGCTTCCACCCCATTGGCCGCCACGTAGAGTCGATCGGTGATGTTATTTTTCTCGAATGCTCGTTGCACGATCATTACATCAACATCATCATCATCGACAAGTAAAAGGTTTGTCAGTTTGTCATTGGTCATTGGTCATTGGTTATTAGTCAGTTGTCAGTTGTCAGTTGTCAGTTGTCAGTTGTCAGTTGTAATTAATTATTTTTTGACTTTTGACTTTTGAATGAGTGACTTTTCTAGCCCCTAGTTATTATTTTGGCCAAGTAAAGCGAAAGGTGGCTCCCCTATCTTGATGAGATTCTAACCGGACGCTCCCCCCTTTATCTTCCACAATTTTCTTCACCAGAGATAGCCCGATGCCTGTATTCTCAACCCGATCGCGCGGTACGAGGGTTTGGAAGATCGCAAATACTTTCTCATGGTATTGAGGATCGATACCAGGCCCATCATCTCTAACGACAAATTCGTAGAAGTCACCTCGATCTTGTACGGAAATCTCTATGTGTCCGTCGGTGCGGTGATGGTGTTTGATGGCGTTGCTAATGAGATTGGCGAACACTTGTTCTAGGGGCAACGGCTCCGTAGCGAACACCGGCATTTCCGACTCCACCGTTATGGTAAATGTGGGTGGTGGTGCCAGAGAATCGATGATATTTTGTAACAAAGTGCCTACATCCACTATTTCCTTAGACGTTTGTACCCTTCCTACGCGGGAATAAGTGAGGATACCTTCAATTAAACCTTCCATGCGGTGAACGCGCCCCCGCAATAAGTTCATTTGGTGTCTGGTGTCCCCGGTGAGCAAGTCTTGTAGGTCTTCTTCTATCCATTGAGAGAGGTTAGCGATCGCACGCAGGGGTGCTTTCAAGTCGTGGGAAACAATATAGGCAAACTGGTCGAGTTCCTGATTGCGCTTTTCCAAATCCATATTTGTTTTCGCCAAGACAGAACTCAGGCGATCGAGTTCGTTGGCCCTAGAGCGCATAGCTTCTGCCGCTGATTTTCGCTCAGTTTCGCTCTCCCGCAAGGCAGCTTCTGCTTCCTGGGATTCGCGGTAGAGGCGGGCGTTGTCAACGGCTAAGGCAGCACGACAGGCAAGATCCTCTGCCAACGCCAAGTCTGACGCACTGTAGTGACGCCCTGACTTATCTGAGACAAACGTGATTGCGCCCAGGGTTCTAGAGCGCGCAATCATGGGCACAACCATAGCCGATGAGAAACCGATTTCTCGCATTATTGCCAAGTGTTCGGCATCGCGGGCTGTAGTAACGAGAAGCGAGTCGGGTATGTCGGGATACAACTCGGATTTACCCGATCGCAATACATTTGGAACACCATGTCGATCGTTGAGATCGTGGGGGTAACGTTCCTGCAACTCTTGCGCCCACTCAACTTTTGAAGGGTCTACATGAGCTACCGCTAACCGCCGGATTGAACGTGATTGGCCACTCTTAGAGTTTTGAGTTGAAAAATTACCCTGCCCCTCTGCCCCTCTGCCCCTCTGCCCCTCTGCCCCCCTGCCCCTCTGCCCCTCTGCGACTCTGCTTTCTTCTTCCCAGACATCCACAGCACACCAGTCGCCCACAGTAGGAACCGCCAGACGTACCACCCGCTCAAGTGTGGTTTGGTAATCGAGCGAACTTGCCAATTCCTTGCTTGCTTGGGACAGAAAACGCTCAGCTTCCTGAGTCTGTTTCTGAGTGTCAATATCTGTAGCTGTACCTACCCAAGAAACAATCTTTCCTTGTCTATCGCGCATTGGCATCGCCCTGCCCAAGTGCCAGCGATAAGAGCCGTCCGATCGTCTGAAGCGATACTCAACTTCACAACAAGAGCCTGTTTCCAGGGCTCTCCTCCAGTCTTCCAGACACCGGACGCGATCGTCTGGATGCACTACTGACTGCCAGCCCCAGCCTTTGCTTTGCTCAATAGTAGTTTCTGTATAATCAAACCACCGCTGATTGAAGTAATCCACAGCACCATCCGGTTGTGCTGTCCAGACTATAAGCGGCATGGCATCGGCCAAGTTGCGGTAGTGTTGTTCGCTTTGACTGAGCGCTTCTTCTACCTGTTTGCTTTCGGTGATATCCAATCCCACACCAATCATCCGCACCGCCTCGCCGGTTTCGTTGCAAAAAACGCGACCGTATGCTTCTATCCAGTGGACGCTACCGTCAGGCCAAACAATGCGAAATTCGATATTGTAATTTTCTTTATGCTCGACTGCACCAGCTATTGCGTGCCTGACAAATTCGCAGTCCTCAGAATGGACGCATTCGAGAAAAGCTGCAAAGGTACCTTTAAATGTGCCAGGAGCAAGGCCGTGTAAGGGTTCAAGCGTATCTGACCATTTCACTTCACCTGTGAGGATATTCCAGTCCCAAATACCCATGCGGGTGACATCAAGGGCAAATATCAGTTGGTCTTGGCTCGCTTGTAAAGCTGCCTGTTTCTGCTGTAGTTCTATTGCTTTAGCTAATATATTGGCTAGAGCCTTGACAAAATTAACGTCGTCTTCGCTGTATTTCCGTTGCCTGTTTGTGCAGGCACTCAAGATGCCCAAAGGTTGCTCTTGACCCTCAATGACTGCGCTTATACCACTCACCACACCATGAGCGTGCAGAAAAGCTAAAAATTCTTCTTCCTCTTCCCCTCTACCCACCTGATTTTGCCCAAGTTCGATAATTACGGGCGTACCCGAAAGCAGTTTATTGACTGCTTGTTCATTTTCGGCTAAAATCCTCTTGCTTACAATATCTTTTTGCCAACCCACACCCGCCCTAACAATAAATCCTTCATCTTTTTTTAACAGATCCAAAACCAGAGCGTACTTAACACCAAGAGTCTGGGTAATCAAATTAACCGCTTCGTCTAGTAGGCTTTTCATGTTGCTCTCTGCCAGGGCAAGTTGACTGGTTTGCGCCAGGGCTGAGTGGTCTAGCAATTGCAATCTGAGTTCTTCTTCCACCTGCTCATTCCTCCCTTGCTTGTCGCGAATTATACTAAAAACAACCCGCCAGCCCAACAACCTTGCCTAAAAAAGTAAGCTCGACGGGAAAAGTGCGATCGTTTTGGCCAAGACAAATAATTTCAAAAGTATATCTAGCAGGGAACCCGCTATACTCATACCAGTAACGGTTGAGATAGGTGGTTAACGGCGATCGGCAGAAAGCGACAGCGAGCGTGCCCTTGAATTCGTGGCATCATCTTCCGATGTCCAAAACCATTCAACGGCAGGTTAAGGAAATCACGTTGCACTACTCTGCTGCTGACAGAAAAGTGAAAATGAGAGGTAAAGCTTTTAAATTGTGGCTGGTTGGCAAGGTAATGGCTCGCGATCTTAAAATCCAAATACGATCGAAACAACCAAATAATTATCGGCTTGGTAGCAGCATCGCTATTGTTTCTAGGCAATAGCACAAGGATGGGCATTAAACTATCTTTATAGTGTCAATCTATCGAGATTTCAAAAGTCCCTTCCCCTACCAATGGGTGTAATTTACCTAAACCTCTGGAAAGATTTGTGATTTGTTGGTTTGGCAAAAGTTCAAAAGTTAGAAAATGGGAACGTTGACAGTCAGCACCTCGCTCTCTCATAGACGAGGCTTAGTGCCTAACTATGTGAGATAGCTGACCAGACTCAGCATCTTAGGGTGCTACGTTATCGGCAAGCGTTAAAGTTCCTATTCCGGGATGCGTAGCCAGTCCCGCGACCCTAGAACCAGATGGTTAAACAGTTCTACGAGAGGTAAGACAGTGCCATCAAAGATAGTACCGACCGATAACTTTGTCGAGGCTAACATTACTGGGGCAGCAAGGCGATTCCCGGCATACAGGGAAAGGGATAGATACTGCTCCTCTATCTATCTCCCCCAAAAGGGGATTGCGGTTAAAACCGCTTGAGTCGTATTTCATCCGCGCTTTAAAAAGACGCGGTTTCCATACTTCCACGAGATTTGAGATGAAAGAAATTCGCGTTGCCCTCATTGAAGATCATGACCTCACCCGTGTGGGGATTAGGACAGCACTACAACAGCGAGAAGAAATTACTGTTGTAGGCGAAGCCGCAAATGGCAATGAGGGATTAAAGCTGCTACTGGCAACGAAACCAGATATTGCGATAGTTGACATTGGTCTGCCAGACATGGATGGGATTGAGTTGACCAGGCAGCTAAAAGCATCTATAGGAGAGGATAGGCAAGGCCCAAAAGTCTTGATTTTGACATTACAAGACAACCAAGAAGCTGTACTGGCGGCTTTTGCAGCTGGGGCCGACTCCTATTGCATGAAGGATATCAGTTTTGATAATTTGCTAGAAGCGCTGCGAGTGACCCAAGAAGGGAACTCGTGGATCGATCCCGCGATCGCAAGGATTGTACTCAAGCAGACTCGTCAAGCAGCCACTGCGGCAACATCGCCGTCAAGCAGTGGCATCGAAGCAGCTAACTCTAAAACTGTTGCGATCGCAGCAACGGAACCAGAGTACAGTCAAATGCTGGAAGCTTACCCCTTGACAGATCGAGAATTAGAAGTCTTACAACTGATTGTGGAAGGCCACAGCAATGCCGCGATCGCTGACAAGCTCTACATTACTGTAGGAACTGTCAAGACCCACGTCCGCAATATTTTAAACAAACTCTGTGCCGATGACCGTACCCAAGCCGCTGTCCGTGCCTTGCGCTCCGGGTTAGTGGGATAATTAGCTAGTTTTGTCATTGGTCAATAGTCAATAGTCATTGGTCAGTAGGGGCTGTCGCATTTATGGCTAAAAACTTAGGGATTTAGTCAAAGATTATTTACACAAATGTTTCGCCCCTACATTGGTCAAGAGTTATTGGGAAAAAGCAGATTGGTTATGGGGGTAATGACTATTGACCAATGGCTAATAACTA
This sequence comes from Argonema galeatum A003/A1, assembly GCF_023333595.1. Lineage (GTDB taxonomy): Bacteria > Cyanobacteriota > Cyanobacteriia > Cyanobacteriales > Aerosakkonemataceae > Argonema > Argonema galeatum. The sequence continues at coordinate 234,860 of NZ_JAIQZM010000004.1, read as the reverse complement.
ATGACTATTGACTAATGACTAACTTGCAAGTGGAGTAGCAAATGAGTCGGGGAGATGGCAGCAAACTCAAACTCATGGTGGTGGATGACGAACCTGATAACCTCGATTTGCTCTACCGGACTTTTCGGCGTGACTTTCAAGTCCACAAAGCCGAAAGTGGGCCAAGTGCCCTAAACGTACTGGAAAAAGAAGGTGAAATGGCCGTGATCATTTCCGACCAAAGAATGCCCCAGATGAATGGGACAGAATTTCTGGGTCGAACAGTAGAGCTATTTCCAGATACGATTCGCATCCTCCTGACCGGCTATACGGATGTTGAAGATTTAGTAGAAGCGATAAATTCAGGCCAGGTTTTCAAGTACATCACCAAGCCGTGGAATCCGGCAGAACTAAAAGGGGTAGTTCAACAAGCCTCGGAAACATATCACGTCCTCAAACGAAGAACCAACGAACTGCGCCGCGCTTTGCAGCGAGAAACCCTGTTTAACGCTGTCACCAGCGCCATCAGGGAATCGATCGACTATGCTAGTATGCTGCAAAGAATTGTAGAAACGATCGGACAAACTTTTGGAGCTAATAGTTGCCTTCTGCGACCAGTAGAGAGCGATCGCTTACTAGAGGACATCTTTCTCTACAAAGCTCCCGACGCAGAAAGCACCAGCATCCCTGACTCGCTGCTGCAATCGGTCGTAGAAAGCCGCAAGACACAAATTGTCCAAAGCGATGACAATGGCAACAGCTCCTTAGAACTGGTCGTCCCCCTGATCTGCCAGCAAGACCTGCTCGCCATTTTGTACATTTATCAGCAAGGCATCCGCTCACCCTCCTCTCCCGAAGACATTCAGCTGATTGAAAGCGTCGCGGAACAAGCCGCCCTCGCCGTCTCCCAAGCCAAACTGTACCAGCGTACAGTCGAACTAGCCCAGCAGATGCGAGCCGAACTAGAAGTGGCTCGCCAAATCCAAAACAACCTGCTGCGCCAGAGTTGGCCAGAAGTAGAAGGCGTAAAGGTGCAAGCCTGTTGTTTCCCAGCACGAGAAGTGGGGGGCGATTTTTTTGAAGTCTTTGTCCACCCCAAAGGAGACATTTGGCTAGCAGTGGGAGATGTCTCCGGCAAAGGCGTCCCAGCTGCTTTGTTTATGGCTAGTGCTATTTCGGTGATGCGACGAGAACTATCTCAAGAAAATCCGCCGGAGCCGCACATTGTCATGCAAAATCTCAATAGTGGCCTGTCAGACGATCTTGTGAGCAACAACTGTTTCATCACGATGGTTCTGGCTTGTTACACGCCCTCGACAGGTCAGTTGGTCTACGCCAATGCTGGCCATATCTATCCCTTAGTTTGGTCTTATCAAGACGTGGCTAAAAAGATAGAGGGAATTGAACCCAATTTCCTTAAAGTTCGGGGCGTTCCACTGGGCATCCTACCCATCTGGAAAGCCGCTTCTGGCAATATCTTATTAAAGTCTGGGGAAGCACTTTTATTGGCGAGCGATGGAATCACCGAGGCAACCGTCACCCCGGAAATAGTAAAGCCTGGAGATGTCGCTAGTAGCGGACAGAACCCGGTTATGCTGAAACAAGAAGGTCTCTGGGAGCTGCTTATAGAAGAGTCGGGTCCTTTAGACTTGACAAATTTATTGGCTCGCGTCAGGGGACAAAACCAAGTTCAGGAAGACGACCAAACAATACTCTCTCTGGAGGTTCTGTAGTCAATGAGAACGGAGCTGCATATTCCCAGCGACTTAAAGTTTTTGACGATCGTGGAAAACTGGCTCCTGGGCTGTTTGGAAACAGAGTTAGGCGATACGTCAGTAGACTGGCCTCGCCTCTCGAATCGCCTGCGTCTGGCCTTGGTGGAAGCTTACTCGAACGTGGTGCGCCACGCTCATAGGGATCAACCGAATTTACCAATCCTGATTCGGTTGGAACTAAAAGAAGGCGATCTTGCCTTGGAAATCTGGGATCATGGCAAAGGATATGACCTATCTACTTATCTGCCACCCAGTCCAGAGGATAAGCAGGAAAGTGGTTATGGCTGGCTAATCATGAATCGGTTGATGGATCGGGTTGAGTACCGCTTACAGGTAAACGGTCGCAATTGTCTTAAGTTGGAAGCAAATTTGCCAATGGTAACTGAGAAGCGATAAGGTTCCTCAACTTTCCTACCGTTATTGCGGCAATTGAGCTTCTCACGATCGAGCTGTTCACTTTAACAATCGGGGTGCATATTGCTAGCCAAAAATATCACAACTTGGTGGAACAGCCACTAAGCAACAATGTGTATTGCAGCTAAAAGCAGTTTGGGTAAGATCGCAACTGTTGACAATACCCATTGTTAATTTTTTCCTGACTCTACTGGTTAACAAAAAGATCCTAGCGACGCAGCTTTAACAACTCCTGGGGAGAAGCTAAGAGTTTGATGGTGGCTGAGAAAATTTGCCGCTGTGGATTGAGTATCAATACCCAACTGACATTGACGCCAAAAACAGGTGTCTGTACCTTTCCACTTACCTGAAACTGAATGTAGCCATCTTCAAGGCTCTGCTCAATGCCTTCGCGGGGATAAAGTTGCATCCCTTGAGCTTCTTGTTGCAAGTATGCCGCGATCGCATCTGGCCCCACCACCGGCGATTCAAATGGCGGCAGCATCGCCCCATCAGCCGCAAACAAAGCAGCTGTTCCCTCAAAATCGCCCGCATTCAACGTCTCGAAATAACCTAGTATCACTGGTTCTGTGACACCCGCAATCGTTAAATTTAGGCGATCGCCAGACTGTAAATTTGAAGGGATAACATCGGCTGTTTGCATAGGAATTCCTGTTTAGAGAACCTCAAGGTTAACTGGGACAACTAGACAAAATTGAGTTTGACCGCGATCGCAAACATTAAACAAATTAAACAAAAAAAGCAGGTCGAAACCTGCTCCCGAAGAGGGATTTTGCCTAACCTTGGCAGAATCCTACAAAATGGCGATCCCAATAGACAGATCCAGAAATTAAAGGTGCGTTACCTGTAACCCTTGTAGAGACGTTGCATGCAACGTCTCTACATTCTTTGAAAGGAGATGTCTAATGGAAGTGGTCAACGCCACCTTTCTATTTACGAGTGAGGTTTAGCAGTTCTTTGGGAGACGCCAGCAAGTCGATCGCTACAAAGAAAATCTTGCCTTCGCGATCGAGTAAGAACCGCCACGCCATGTTCATCAGAACGTTGGCCCCAAACCAAGGAGTTTGTACTTTGCCAGTAATTTTAAACTGCTTATAGCCATCTTCGATGCCCTCGGATATGCCCTGTTGCGGCATCATATTGAGTCCTTGCGCTTCTGCACGCATATATGCGGCGATCGCCTCACGACCAACAATCGGCTTCTGGAAAGGCGGTTGCAGCGCACCGTTTTCAGCAAATAGAGCAACAGCAGCCTCAAAGTTGTCGGCGTTCATCGCTTCAAAATAGCTCATTACCGTAGGCTCTGTGACCCCCTCAACGGCGAGCGTAGTAGGCGCAGGGGTGGAACGTGCGAACAACGGTTCAGGAGCTTTTGGAGAACTACTGGGGGTGAGGGCAGGATCGAATCCCATGTCTAGTACGGTATTACGCAGTACTGTGATTTGCTGACCTGGATCGATTTTCTTAATTGTTTCCAGTACTGCTGTGGCATCATCAGACATTTGATAGCCAGGGGGGATAGGAGCGACGAAGCCCTTCTTCATCATCTCTCCTAACTCATACCAGAAAGCCAGCTTGGTGTTGACACTGAACCCCGCGTAGGAACGGCTGATGGGAGTGTCGGTACGGCTAGCAAGATCGCTCATTGTTTGCGTTTGTTGTGCAGCAGGCATTTGCTTAATTTGGTTTAGAATGCCTTCTGCTAGTTGCAGGCGTGCCGCTCCAGGAGCTGCGGGAGTGATTGAACGGCCTAGTTCGGTGTAGGCATACCACAGTAATGCCAGTTGATCCTCGACGCTGAGCCGATTGAAGGCTGCCGTGGTATCTGGAACAGCGCTAGCAATTTGAGTGCTAGGAAAAATTGCTTGAGCCGACTCGATAGTGTAGGTCATGCGTACAGAGAGATTCTTGTTGATAATTACGAATCCAGTAGGTTGGCTTCGTGAATCTCTTCTCCTTAATTTCCATTGTGTAACTTTTTTTACCAAAATGTAAAGATATATTTACATATCAAATAGTTTTGAAACTATAATTAATGATTGGGGATAGTTGCGATCGCTATCACTGAACTTTTTCTCAGCTTGTGCTACAAAAGTTTATCGCCGGTCAACAACCCACCACTAAATCGGAGTACCGATTATAGTAGGGGCTTGAAAGAGTCGAGTTGACCAGACTCAGGTAGCAATACCTACGTTAGTGGAAAGAGTTCAAGTTCCTACCTACGGATGCGACGCCAGTCTGTAGCTCTAGAACCAGGTGGTTAAACAGGTCTAAAGGGTTAAGCCAGTGCTGCTTGGAAAGTACCGACCACTAACATTGTCAAGGCGAACATCACCCCAGTAATGGGAGGGGGAGCAATCCCCAAGAAATTAAACGCCCTACCGAGGCGGGTCAATCACAGAACAATATCGGTAGCCTCAATCCTGTAATGCCAGCGGGTATGCCAAGAAGTTTCACCACTTTTGAGGCGCAACGGTTTCCTCATCGACCTTATGAATAGTTATGCCACTTTTACCCTGCCCTCCTTTTCCTCTCACCGCCAAACTGAGTACAGTTTTGGCGGGAGTCTCCAAGGAGGAAGAAAGATGAAAGCGCCAATTACTAGCATTCAGGTAAAGCAAAAAGCCTTAGAGTTGGGATTCCACAAGGTTGGAATCGCCACTGTAGATACTCAAGATCGATCAGTATCACAACGATTGCAGGCGTGGCTGGCGCTGGGATACCAAGCTGACATGGAATGGATGGCGAACCCTAAGCGGCATGATGTCCGCTTGGTAATGCCAGAAGTGCAGTCTATAATTTGCGTCGCCCTTAACTACTACACAGATCACCAGCGTCCCGAAGGTCAAGAATACGCCAAAATCTCCCGTTACGGCTGGGGACGCGATTATCACAAGGTTTTACATAAAAAATTAAAAGCGCTGGCTAACTGGCTACAAGAACCAGGAGAAGGGATTCAAGCTCGTTATTACGCCGATACAGGGCCAATTCAGGAGAAAGTCTGGGCTCAACGTGCCGGAATTGGCTGGATTGCCAAAAATGGTAATGTAATTACGCGGGAGTATGGATCTTGGGTATTTTTAGGCGAAATATTAACTAATCTGGACTTGACACCCGATCGCCCTCATACTGAACATTGCGGTACTTGTACTCGTTGTATGGATGCTTGTCCCACGGGTGCGATCGCACAACCTTTTGTAGTAGACGCCAACCGCTGCATTGCTTACCATACAATTGAAAATAGAGCAATAGAGTTGCCGGATGCGATCGCTCCTCATCTCGAAGGCTGGGTTGCTGGTTGCGATATCTGCCAAGACGTTTGCCCCTGGAATCAGCGGTTTGCCTTCATAAGCGATGTTACGGAATTTCAGCCTTATCCTGCGAATTTGGCTCCCAAACTCGCCGATTTAGCTGAAATCTCCGATAAAGATTGCTCGCAGCAGTTTCCTGCATCAGCACTGCGGCGAATTAAACCAGAAATGCTGAGAAGGAACGCCCGCACTAGCCTTAAGGCGTCACAATGAAAGAGACTGGGAAAGGCAAAAGTAAAAAGTAAAAATTTCTTTGTTGGCACGATTGACTTTTTTCCAATCCCCATGCGCCAATGGACCTAAGTTAAGGGAGACTCTGCCTCCTGTATCCCAGCTAAATAAGCGTGCCATTCCCCCAATCCCCTTGCCAAAACTATGACTGTAAAAGTTATTATTTTTGATTTTGATGGCACGGTTGCCGATACTTTTGACGCTATTGTGAATATTACTAATCGCTTAGCCCATGAATTTGGGTATAAGCAAGCGAGTCCAGAAGATATCCTTAGATTCAGAAATTTGACATCAAGGGAAATTATTAAGCAGTCTGGTGTGTCTATCCTTAAATTGCCTTTTATTATGAAAAGGCTAAAATTTGAATTAAATAATCAAATTGATTTATTAAGGCCAATACCAGGAATTAAAGAAGCTCTTTTAGAGTTAAATAAAGAATCAAATAAACTGGGAATAATAACTTCTAACGATAAGACAAATGTCATAAGTTTTTTGCGTAATAATAATTTTCCAGAAATATTTGATTTTATTTATTCAGGAACCACTCTTTTTGGCAAAAGCAAAGTGATCGACAAATTTTTAAAGCAAAACCAACTGAAAAGAGAGGAAATTATTTATGTAGGAGATGAAACTAGGGATATAGAAGCTGCCAAAAGAAGTCAGATAAAAGCGATCGCAGTAACTTGGGGTTTCAATGCCAAAGAAGTTTTAGCTTCTCAAAAACCAGATTTTTTAATCGACCACCCCAATGAACTGATTTCCGTGATTCAAGAGTTGCAAAAACTAGCCCAAATTAAAGATTAAAAAGTAACAAAACTACTTGGCTCTTCCTTGCTTACTATGCTGTCTTCAGAGGGGCAGAGGGGCAGAGGGGCAGAGGGAGAAAAATGTTCTTTTTTATGAACAAAAGCATAACAACAATGACTAACGACGGCTTTTTCGGGTTGATGGTGAAAAATGTTCGTTATGTTACAGATTTGGCGATGGTGGGTTACGGGACAAAAAATAATAGCAAAAAACAGCAAAACTTTCAAGATTGTATGCGACGCAACCTTTTGAGCTTCAGCAAGCCCCCTGTCAAAAACCTCAATCGGGAAGTGGGAAAAATTTTCAAATTAGCATTGTTCAAACTTACTGAACACCAGTGTCTCAGATCACTGTTTTAGAACGGGCTTGCTTGATAATATATGAAGTCAATCCCTTGAGCGTCTTCAAAAGAAAAACCCGCAAACAGTGCTAGAGGTGAAACCGCCACCTAGCAAGCCGCTCAGTGCAGGCGACCCATGCGTTGCCCTTACACAAGCGTCTTAGCTTGGCGATCGACCGCGCTGGGGGTGAAGGTGGACGCCAGCGTCGCAAAGCTTAAATTTTAAGCATCCCGCCGCCTTGAGCACCCTTACTGCCCCCAGTTTCGAGTTGCCCGACCTTCATGAAGAACAGAACCCCAGACTGCTATGCTGTTTAAATTAAGTAAAAAAATGATGGCTTCGGTTGCATCTGAATAAGTAAAATGAGAGTCTGTTGAAGTGGATGGCAGCGGTGACGATCTCGTGCCACGTGGCGCTTCCTTCAAAATGATGGGAAAGAAGCGTACAAAATGCTTCAAATGCAGCGCTGGGGTCTGATTGCACAAACGGTCGAAGATGTAAAACCTTAATAAGGGACTGCTTGAGGAAGGAAAGCGAGCAACACCCATGTCTATTATGCAAAACCAATTTACGATTCACTTCTGGGGCGTCAGAGGTAGTATCCCATGTCCAGGGCCACACACGGTACGCTATGGCGGCAACACACCTTGTGTGGAAATGCGCGTGGGTGGTAAACGCCTAATTTTTGATGGTGGCACCGGCTTGCGAGTTTTGGGGCAATCCCTCCTGTCGCATATGCCCTTAGAAGCATATATGTTTTTTACCCACTCCCATTGGGATCACATTCAGGGATTTCCCTTCTTTATACCAGCCTTTATTAAGGGGAATTGCTTCCATATCTATGGAGCAAAGGCTCCCAATGGTGCCACCATCCAGCAGCGCCTCAATGACCAAATGCTGCACCCAAATTTTCCTGTGCCGCTACAGATTATGGGAGCCCAGCTCAAGTTCTACGACCTGGACATGGCAAACACGGTTGAACTGGAAGATGTCAAGCTGGAAACGAGTCTGTTGAACCATCCGGGGGAAGCTATAGGCTACCGAATCAACTGGCGCGGCTTTGCAGCAGCTTACATCACCGATACAGAACATTATCCAGACCGCCTGGATGAAAACGTTCTGCGGTTGGCTCACAACGCAGACGTGCTGATCTACGATGCCACCTACACAGATGAGGAATACAATTCGCCAAAATCCAGCAAGGTGGGTTGGGGACACTCTACGTGGCAGGAAGCGGTGAAAGTCGCCAAGGCAGCTAATGTGAAACAACTGGTAATTTTCCACCATGACCCGCTACACGACGATGATTTCTTAGATTTAGTGGGAAAACAGGCTACCCAGATGTTCCCCAACACGCTGCTGGCAAGGGAAGGAATGACCTTAGAGATAGTACCGCCATCTGTATCTCTACCCGAAGACCTACAGGAGGCTAAAGTAACTGCTTAATTATTTGTCAGGTGTGATTTGTCAGTAGTTCTGAATCAATGACCGATCGCCGATGACAAATTTTAAAATTACGCTAGAGCCTAATTTGTGTAAAAATGTAAAGCGTGCGGGTTACCTCATCGCTAAAAACTGTTCTAACTCCAACTGCTGTTGCCCTGGGAAACTTTGATGGCGTACATCGAGGGCACCAACAGGTTGTCAAACCCGTATTGCCAGAATCTGTAGTTGCTCCAATAGCTCCGGCGTTTCCACCAGAAGGAAATCTTTGGCGGTCGGATAACAAGCTTCTGGATAATACTTTCAGTGAAAACTGGGATTGCACTGACAAGGAGAGTGTCAGCGGACGCCCTTATGCAACCGTTGTCACCTTTAATCCCCATCCTCAAGAGTTTTTCACGGGGAAAACTCGATTTTTGCTGACACCCCCCAATGAAAAGGTTCGCCAGCTGAGCTTTCTGGGTGTCGAGCAGTTGGTCATGCTGCCATTCGATCGCGAAATGGCCGCTCTAAGTCCGCAAGAATTTGTAGAAAAAATTCTCGTGCAGCAACTAGCGGCTGTGCGGGTGAGTGTGGGAGAGGATTTTTGTTTTGGACATCGGCGATCTGGGACATCTGACGATTTGCTCTTCATCGCCGCCAAGTATGATGTGGAAGTAATTATCGTGCCAATTCATAATTCCGAAGGCGAAAGGATTAGCAGTTCGATTATCCGCCAAGCCCTCCAGTTTGGAGAGATTGAGCGGGCGAATCAGCTGCTGGGTCGGTCTTACACCCTCACAGGTTCGGTAGTGAAAGGTCAGCAGCTGGGCAGAACTCTGGGATTTCCTACCGCCAACCTGCAACTGCCCAGCGAAAAGTTATTACCCCATTTTGGTGTCTATGCTGTGCGAGTCTTTATTGAAGAGGCGACTGGGGACTGGGAACAAGGAACAGAGGAGCAGAAGAGTGTCCGAGCGGGAGAGTGTCCGAGCGAGAGAGCGGGAGAAAATGTACATAATAATTCCCCCCACTCCCCCTCACCCCCAATCCAGGGCGTCATGAATATTGGCTGCCGCCCGACCGTAAATGGCAACAGTCCAACAGTTGAGGTTCACCTGTTAGACTGGTCTGGAGATTTGTATGGGAAAACCTTAACGGTAAGCCTAGAAAAGTTCCTGCGGCCAGAACAAAAATTTGCTTCCCTAGACGCGCTAAAACTACAAATTGAAGCCGACAGCGCCACCGCTCGATCGGTACTAATAGGTAATTTTAGATTTTAGATTTTAGATTTTGGATTTGGGATTTGTTTTGAACAATTACTAATATGAGAAAACCGATCGAGCTACTTACAGAAAATCTGAGTCGTACCATTGTCGGCAAAGCCGATGCCATCCGCTTGGTAATAGTAGCCCTCCTCTCTGGTGGACACGCCCTCCTCGAAGACGTGCCAGGAGTTGGCAAAACTTTACTGGCAAAATCTTTGGCCCGATCGATCGACGGACGATTTCAACGCATTCAATGCACCCCCGACCTACTTCCCACCGATATCACCGGCACCAATATCTGGAATCAAAGCACCGGCCAATTTGAATTTCTGGCTGGGCCAGTATTTGCTAACATTTTACTAGCAGACGAAATTAATCGCGCCACGCCCCGCACCCAATCCGCTTTGCTAGAAGTGATGGAAGAACGGCAGGTAACGGTGGATGGTGTAGCCCGCTTAGTTCCCAATCCGTTTTTTGCGATCGCCACCCAGAACCCGATCGAGTATCAAGGCACCTTCCCCCTGCCAGAAGCGCAGATGGATCGCTTTACCCTATGCCTGACACTTGGCTATCCAAGCGAAGTAGAAGAACTGCAAATGCTACAAAGGCTTGGTGATGGCGTCACCGTTGATGAGCTGCAACCGTGTATTTCTCCAGAGGATGTTTTAGAGTTACGGCGTCTGTGTGCGAGAGTGAAGGTGGAAGCGCCCTTGCAGCATTACATTCTCAATTTAGTGCGATCGACACGGGAAGATGAAGAAATTGCCCTCGGCGTTAGCCCACGCGGCACAGTCGCCTTACAAAAAGCCACTCAAGCCCTAGCTTTTCTTTCCGGTAGAGATTACGCTATTCCCGATGATGTCAAGTTTCTAGCGCCTTACGTACTTTCCCATCGCCTGATCCCATCAGGAGGACGGAAGGCGAAAACCATTGTAGAGCGTTTGCTTGCTAGCGTGCCAATTCCGTAGGGGCTAGGGGCTAGGGAAGAGGGGCTAGAGGCTAGGGGCTAGGGGAAGAGGGAAGAGGGAAGAGGGAAGAGGGGAAGATTTGACTAAATCCAAAATCCAAAATTGACTAAATCCAAAATCTAAAATCTAAAATCCAAAATTATTATGTCGCGGCGTCTACAGCAGCAGGTAAGGGCAAAATTTATACAACGATGGCAAGATTGGCGAATCGGCTACGTAGCATATAAAAAATCGCCCATCGTTGTGTTTATGTTGCTCTTAGTCTGGAGTATAGCTTTAGGGTGGGGATTTACACTGATAACCCAACTTCCTGGTGAAACTCAACCAGCGGCTGAAATATCTCCTACAGGCACCGTTGACCTTGTACCCGAACGCTATCAACTAGGGCAAGAACTTTACCTAAAAAACTGCGCCACCTGCCATATCGGCATACCGCCAGCAGTTTTGCCCACCGAAACCTGGCGAGATATTCTCCAAGATGAACAGCACTATGGCAAAAAGCTGACCCCGTTAATAGACCCAGAACGACTGCTAGTTTGGGAATACCTGCGAACCTTTTCCCGGACGCAAACAGCAGAGGAAGAACGGACGCCCTATCGAATCGCTCAATCTCGCTATTTCAAAGCGCTCCATCCCAGAGTCAAACTACCCCAGCCCGTCACAATGGGGAGTTGCCTAAGCTGTCACTCCAAAGCGGATGGATACGATTTTCGCAGTCTCACCTCAGAATGGCAAAACGCCCCATGACGGTGAAAAGAATTTTAGATTTTAGATTTTAGATTTGTTTTGAATTGACAATTTAAAATCCAAAATCAGGAAATCAAAGGAAAGGGAAGATTTGTTTGATTTCAAATCTCAAATCTGAAATTTACTCCCACAACCTACTAGACCATATTTTTTTGACTTTTGACTTTATTACCCACTCCCCCTACCATGCTAAAAACTTTGCTGGGCGATCCAAACGCTCGTAAACTCAAACAATACAAACCTTTCGTTGCCGACATCAACGTATTAGAAGAAATAGAAGCCCTTTCCGATCAAGAGCTAATCGGTAAGACAGCCGCATTCAAACAACGCCTCGCCAAAGCCAAAACCCTCACCGAAGAGAAAGAACTGCTGGATGAAATCCTCCCCGAAGCATTTGCCGTAGTCCGGGAAGCAGGTCGCCGCGTCTTGGGAATGAGACACTTTGACGTGCAGCTGTTGGGCGGAATCATCCTCCACAAAGGACAAATCGCCGAAATGAAAACCGGCGAGGGCAAAACGCTTGTAGCCACCCTCCCCGCCTACCTAAACGCCCTCAGCGGCAAAGGCGTACATATCATCACCGTCAACGATTACCTAGCCAAACGAGACGCCGAATGGATGGGGCAAATCCACCGCTTCCTGGGATTGAGCGTAGGGCTAATCCAATCCGGCATGGCCTCCCCAGAACGCCAGAAAAATTACCAGTGCGACATCACCTACGCCACAAACAGCGAAATCGGCTTCGACTACCTGCGGGACAACATGGCCACATCAATGTCAGAAGTGGTGCAGCGTCCCTTTAACTATTGCGTGATTGACGAAGTTGACTCAATCTTAATCGACGAAGCTCGCACCCCCCTGATTATCTCAGGACAGGTGGAACGACCCAGCGAAAAGTATATGCGTGCGGCACAAGTAGCATCAGCGTTGAACAAAGAAGACCATTATGAAGTAGACGAAAAAGCTCGTAACGTCATCTTGTCCGATGAAGGATTTGCCGAAGCCGAAAAACTCTTGGAAATGAACGACTTGTACGACCCCAACGACCCTTGGGCTCACTACATTTTTAACGCCATTAAAGCCAAGGAATTATTTGTATGCGACGTAAACTATATTGTCCGCAACGACGAAGTAGTAATTGTGGATGAATTTACGGGTCGCGTACTCCCAGGTCGGCGTTGGAGCGACGGATTGCATCAGGCTATAGAGGCGAAGGAAAGGGTTGAGATTCAACCGGAAACGCAGACTCTGGCTACTATTACTTATCAAAACCTTTTTCTGCTTTATCCCAAATTAGCTGGTATGACCGGCACCGCCAAGACAGAAGAAGCAGAATTTGAAAAGATTTACAAGCTGGAAGTCACCATTATCCCGACAAATCGGACTACAGGTCGGCGAGACTTGTCCGATGTAGTGTATAAAACAGAGCAGGCGAAATGGCAGGCTATAGCAGATGAATGTGCCCAAATGCACGAACTCGGTCGCCCAGTCCTCGTAGGTACTACCAGCGTCGAAAAATCGGAAGTTCTCAGTTCCTTATTGCACCAGCTAAAAGTTCCTCACAATCTCCTCAACGCCAAACCAGAAAATGTGGAGCGGGAGTCGGAAATCATCGCCCAAGCCGGACGCAAAGGCGCGGTGACGATCGCCACAAACATGGCTGGACGCGGCACGGATATCATCTTGGGCGGTAACGCCGACTACATGGCGCGGCTGAAATTGCGAGAATACTTCATGCCCCGGATCGTACAGTTAGATGAAGAAGAATTTGCACTCAAGAGCGTTCCTGGGACAGAATCCGACCGTGGTGGCGGCGTCGGCTTTGCACCCGGTAAAAAAGTGAAGACTTGGAAGGCGTCTCCACAAATTTTCCCGATCGAACTTTCTCGCGAAACCGAAAAAATGCTCAAAGACGCCGTAGAATTCGCCGTCGGCGAGTATGGAGAACGCAGTCTACCGGAACTAGAAGCCGAAGACAAAGTAGCAGTCGCCTCAGAAAAAGCCCCCTCCGACGACCTCGCCATCCAAAAGCTGAGGTCAGTTTACAACTTAATTAAAGAAACCTACGAACATTACACCAGCAGCGAACACGAAGAAGTAGTACGTTTAGGCGGTTTGCACGTCATTGGTACAGAAAGACACGAATCTCGCCGGATCGATAACCAGCTGCGGGGACGCGCCGGACGACAAGGAGACCCAGGTTCTACCAAATTCTTCTTGAGTTTGCAAGACAGCTTATTGCGGATCTTTGGGGGCGATCGCGTCGCCGGTTTGATGAACGCCTTTAAAGTAGAAGAAGATATGCCGATCGAATCCGGTATGCTCACCCGCTCTCTAGAAGGTGCCCAGAAAAAAGTAGAAACCTACTACTACGACATCCGCAAACAAGTATTTGAATACGACGAAGTGATGAACAATCAGCGTCGCGCCATCTATGCCGAACGCCGCCGCGTCCTGGAAGGTCAAGACTTAAAAGAACAAGTCATCAAATACGCCGAAAAAACGATGGACGACATCGTAGATGCCTACGTCAATCCAGAATTGCCTTCAGAAGAATGGGAATTGGGCAAACTCGTCGGCAAAGTGAAAGAATTTGTTTATTTGCTTGCCGATTTGGAACCAAATCAACTAGAAGATTTGTCGGTAGGGGAAATAAAAGCCTTCCTCCACGAGCAAGTAAGGATCGCCTACGACCTCAAAGAAGCCCAGATAGAACAAATACAACCAGCACTGATGCGTCAAGCCGAACGCTTTTTCATCTTGCAGCAAATCGACACCCTCTGGCGCGAACATTTGCAATCGATGGATGCCCTCCGGGAAAGCGTCGGTTTGCGCGGCTACGGCCAAAAAGACCCGCTGATTGAATATAAGAGCGAGGGATACGAAACCTTCCTGGAAATGATGACAGCAATTCGCCGCAACGTCGTCTATTCGTTGTTCCAGTTCCAACCCCAAATGTAATAAAAGTCAAAAGTCACTCATTCAAAAGTCAAAAAAAATAAAGGGAGACTAAAAAGCAGAAAAGTAAATAAAAGTGAAAAGAAAAAAACTATTTTTTCTTTTCACTTTTATTTACCTTTGATTTTTATAGCCTCTTGCTTCCTTTTTCTTTTGACTTTTGGCTTTTGACCTTTGACTTGTTTAGTTCTTCAGAGGAATTAACAGGCGACTGAGAACGCGACCGTCATCCATTTGGTAGAAATTAAGGTCGCCTCCCATCCGTCTGAGAATAGATTGACAAATCCGCAAGTGCAGTCCTGGGGGTTTCGCTAGAGTGGAAGGAGCCAGATCGTCGGAAGGTACTAGCTCTTCAAGCTCCGCAATCAGTTGGGGGTCAATAACTCCATCGTCTGTAACGGACAGTTCTATAAAGCGATCGCCCCTTGGAGCTTGGGCATTTGGCATTGGGTATTGTTCCTCAAGATCGCGCCCAATGCCAGATTTATTTCCCTTCCCGAATTGGCGATACCAAATATCGATCCGTCCGCCACTCTTAACCCTAGAGCACGCAGCCATCAACACCTCATAAAGCACCAACTCCACCTTGAGAATATCTACATCATTGCCAAAATTAGCGATCAGCGCATTCTCACCGCCAGCATCGTGTACCTGAGTCCAGATTCCCTTTTGTTTGATCCGGTCATCAATCCGATCGAGCGATCGCAACAGCAAACTCGTTAACCTAATGGAATCTCGCTGGCCTGAAAAAGAAGAATCTCCTAGACTTGTATTTGCGTCCTCCGTCGGGAGCAAATCGCCTCCCATATTCCACAACCCCTTCGCTAGCAGATGAGAAATAGAACTCCTCGCATAAGGCATAGACAATAGAGCATTCGCCGAACCCTTCTCCACCCCCGAACCTTTAACATATAAATCTTCTATTAAACGATGCTTGTACCAATTTAAACGTTGCAACTCCTGCCGATCCTCCCCAAAAGAAACGGTCAGCATCATATACCGACGAAACCAAGCCAACTGAGAAACCAACAAACCAAACATCGGCAAAACACTCGATCGCCAACCACCCACCGACCCCGCCACCACCACAGCCACCCCCGTCGGAGCATAATCCCACGAAGTCCGCAAAGCCATAACCAGAACCTTCCTAATGCCAGAACCAGAAATCCAGTTTCGGCTAAGAGAAGATAGAGTTGTCACATCCTTAACCAAAAAGCCATCAGTAGCAAGCGCCTCTTGAATTAACTCATCGCTGCGTATCGGAACAACAAAATCTGAATCGATGCAAAAAAGAGAATTAGTCGCCCCCTCAGTCACCACACGACCGTCCTCATCTCCCCCAGACCAAGTAACCAAAGCAGCAACCGGAGCTTCCAGCATCAAAAGCATCGATCGCAAAGCCGCCCCCTCCATCCCAGAGAGACTTGTAGCACCCTGCATAGAACTCAAAGCCAATTGCAGAGAATCGTAACCCCTTTGTTGGACATCATTTTGTTCCAGCAATCGCCACTGGTTAAGCACCAGACCCACCTGTTGGCTCACCAAAGAGAAAATTTCTCGCTGGGCCGCAGTCCAAGAACGCGGATTTTCGCCAGTCACGATTAGGAGTCCTGTGAGCGGGCGTTTTAAACTCGTATTGCACGCCAAAAGCGATCGCACCCCCCCCTCCAAAAACCCATCGCGCCAAACAACAAACCTCAAATCCGTTGACAAATCCTCAACACCCACCGCCTCAGCACTCCGTTCCAGCAATTGCCAATCCACATCACTCAATCCCGGCAGGAAAAAAGTACCTTCCGACCCCCCTCTAGACCCCCCTTCCCCCTCTCCCCCCCTGAGCGCCACACCTAAAGGTCGCCGATTTACCGGCTGGCTCTGATAACAAACCTCAAATCGTTTTTCATCAGAATTGAAAACCAGCACCAAACACCGATCCACCCGCAGCCGAGCCGTCAGCCGTTCCGCACAAACCTTTAAAGTTTTTTGCCAATCCTCCTGAGTCGTAACAGCCGTTGCTATCTGAGTTGTCAGCAACTGGTCTTCCTTGGTTTGCTCAATAGTCGCCTCCATCCGTTCAATAGGGGAAAACAAAGCAATTAACTGAGACGTACCCCGGACAAAACTCTTCTCCTCCTCCTTCCAAATCCGGGGTTCATTACCCTCCACCGCCAAAAATCCCAGCAACTCATCCCCCAAGCAAATCGGAGACGCCAGCAAACTCCTCACACCCAACCTCTGCAATAACCTGCTCGTAACATCAGCCTTCAGAGAACTTTGGGCTTCTCCGATCGAAACCATCCGATCCGCCACCAAAGCATCATAAAAGCCACCAGACTCCTGCACCGTAATCCCAGAAGCCTTAGCAGACCCCTCAGAGAAACCACCAGTAGTAGCTCGGTTACTCATCCGCCGCCAGAAATAGCGTCGCTCCCGCTCAAACCAGTAAACGCTCGTCCGCGTTGGCGATACAAATTGATGAACCTCCGCCACCACCATCTCCAACTTCTGCAACACAGTCCCGTTCTCCTGCAACCGCTCCAGCATTCGGAACATCGGCTCGTCCGGTCGCTTAGTTCGGGAGCGGTTCCAATCAGATTCAATTTGATTGAGAGACGCCCCCAATCCTCCCAAAAGCATAGAGAGTCGCGCCTTCTCCTCCGAACGAGGCGAGATTCCCCAAATGCCCGAACCCAGCATCACCACCCCAAAACAGCGATCGCGATACCGAATCGGAAAAATCAGCGTTCCCTTAATATCGAAATTTGCCGCCGCCTTGCGCCACTCCCCAGCTCGCGTTTCTTGCCGTAAATCCGGCACCCCAATCGGTCTTAACTGAATCACCACCTGCTCCAGAAGATCCCCTGGACCGAGGAAAATTCGCTGCTTCAAAAAGCTGATGTCGCCACCAGGCGCAATCCCCCCCTTGCCCAAAATGCGATGATCTAAGCGATCGTAGAAACCAATCCAGATTAGGCTGTAGTCAAATTCAGTCTGGAGGTAATTGAGGCTCGTTTCAATCAAAACATCGACATTATCCTCTTCCCGCAGGGTCTGGAGGACACGCCCCAAGCTAACAAGTTTTTTATCGTCAGAATTCGGTTTTTGCTGCTGACTCATCTGCTGCTATAGAAAGGCTAGAAGAATTTTAGATTTTAGATTTTAGATTTTAGATTTGCTTTGAATTGGTCTTTCGGTTGTAGGGACACGGCGTCATAAATGTGTCGGTCATACAAAAGATTTGATTATGCCGTGTCCCTACAGAGTATTTGACACGAAAGAACCTTTTGAATTGACAATTTTAAAGAAGAGGGGCTAGGGGTCAGAGGGGCTAGGGGTTAGGGGCTAGGGGCTAGGGGAAGAGGGGAAGGGGAAGGGCGAAAGAATTTCATATTTTAGATTTAAAATAAATGTGAAATCTGAAATCTCAAAGCTGAAATTTACAATAGCCGCCTAACCCCCTTTGCCCCCTCCCCTAATCTAAGAGCCTTGGATATATATCAATTAGGTTTACGTCCTCTTTTATTTGATGCTTTAAAGAGCGATCCCGAATGGTTACATCAGGAAACCATTCAATTTTTAAGCTGGTTAGATCGTAATGCTTATCGCTTTCCCGTCAGCTGGGTGCGAAACCAACTAGAACGATCTTGTGCGATCGCAGATCCGCGTTTGGAACAAAAACTGTGGGACTCCGCCCCCCCATCCCCCCAAATCTGGGGGGAGAAGGGCGACGAAAAGGTTACGCCCTTACTCTTCAAAAACCCGGTAGGGTTAGCCGCTGGGTTTGATAAGAATGGTAAAGCTTCTGGCATTTGGTCTAGTTTTGGTTTTGGCTTTGCTGAACTGGGGACTGTAACTTTACTGGCCCAGCCTGGGAATCCCCGTCCCCGCTTGTTTCGCTTGCCAATGGATAAAGCAGCATTGAACCGCATGGGTTTTAACAACGACGGTGCCCAAGTCATGAGCAGCAAGCTAGAAGCGACTTGGCAGGGGCGTCCCCGACTGATTCCCATAGGAATTAATCTAGGTAAATCTAAGGTAACACCCTTATCTGACGCTGCATCTGATTATTTGGGAAGTTTTCGCCTGCTGAAAGAATTGGGTGACTACTTTGTAGTTAATGTCTCCTCACCAAATACCCCAGGTTTGCGATCGCTCCAAGACGCTGCTGGGCTAAGTGCGATTTTATCAGCTTTGCAGTCAGAAAATCAGGGACATAAGCCAATTCTAGTAAAGATTGCACCGGATCTGGAGTGGGATGCGATCGCAAATCTTCTCGAAGTAGCCTTGACGCATCAGGTAGCCGGAATTATTGCCACAAATACCACGATTAGCCGCGAAGGACTAAAAACTGACGTGATTTCCCAAACTGGTAACCCCATCACCGAAGAAGCTGGTGGAATTAGCGGTACGCCTGTCCGTCAGCGTTCGACTGAGGTAATTCGATTTATTTGGCGGGAAACTAAAGGGCAACTTCCTATTATTGGTGTGGGAGGTATTTTTACTGCTGAGGATGCGTGGGAGAAGATTACAGCTGGTGCGAGTTCGATCCAAGTTTACACTGGTTGGATTTATGAGGGGCCGTGGATGGTACGGCGGATTTTAGAGGGGTTGTTGCAGAAGTTAGATGAACGGGGTTTGTCTAATATTTCTGAGGCGGTTGGTTTAAAAGAGTAATTTTTTTTTCGCAGAGGTATGCAGAGGTTTACGCAGAGGATGCGCGAGCATTTTTCCCCGACGATTGAAATCGCGGTTACACAAACGAAACCCGCCTACTTCGATTAGCTAAAGGTGCGATCTCCTAAAATGTGAAACTGTATTAATCTTGTTTATAGACTAAACACTGTTTTTAGAGTTTTTATTTTGGCCGTATCAATCCCACATTCGAGTTTAGAAATAGGGTTTAAACTTTTCCATTTACCTTTACTAGCTGTGAAGATAGCGTCTGCTGCATTCTCTGGGTCAACTGTTTCAAAGCCGCCTATTTTGTAATTCGATAAATAGCTAAGACGGCTAAGAAAATCTTCTCTTGATGCCCGTTTAATACTAATTACTTCGGGTGCTGGTGGAGGTGGCGTAGACGGTTTCGGTGCTGACAAGAAAAATACTTTAGCAATAGCATCTAATTTTTTACCCTTAGTAATGCCACATTTCAAGGTAGTGATAGGGTTAAAACTCGACCAAGTTTCCCTGTCAGCTGCTGCAATTCGATTAGCAGCTACCATGACATCCGCTCCCTTCAATGCACTACCTGGTTCTGCAATTAAATATCTGAGTGCAGCTAGAATAGTGTCTCTTGATGCTGTAGTCAAATTTACTTTAGGAGTAACTTCTCGCGCGAGAATCTTTGCCTGCTTGATGCTTTGGTCATCAGGTTCAATCACAATGCACCAGACTCGATCTAATTCAGCTTTTTGAGCAACTGCATATATAAAGTGGTTGCTAACTACTTTATATTGATAATCACCATTTTCTTTAACAATTACAGGAACCCAATTACGTCCACCAGCTTGCAAAACAGCTTCCGCTGCTGCATTGATAATAAACTCTAATTCAGAAGATTGACCCTCAGATTGAATACTATCTAGTGGTAAGTGCATCAGCTTACCAATGTCATCAAACTTACCCATATAAAAAATACTCCTTAGCTAGACCAAAATAGTGTTCAGCAACAGTAGTGTTTATAAAAACTGCTGGAACATGAGAGAAAGCTGCATTGGCTACAGTTGCATAGCTGGTAATACTGAAAATAGTTTTATCAACGTTTCCTTTTTTAGCTTTAGGCCAGTAATATGGTAGCAGATTAAAGCCAGATTTTCCTTTTTCTTCGGTAATAATTTTCTCGATTTCTGAATTCGCAATGTGAAGCTGAGGGTCTGTTATCTTTTCTCCATTAAAAAAGATAGGTAGTGCAATTGGCCCCCCATCTTTTCTCTGTTCCTGAATTTCTGGAATAAACTCTTTAATCACCCTAGCCGCATTGTGTAGCGATGTTAACCCATTATGCTTTGTGGGGATGAGAACCACATCAGAGGCGTAAACACTACTCTGACTAAAAAATAGCCATTGTGTAGGGCAGTCAATCAATATATAATCATATTCATATATAAAGGATTGAAGTAAATCTCTCAATCTGGCGGCTCCTTTTTGAATCTTGGCGGCCAAACTGCTATCCGTGTATTCTTCCATTCTAGTATCTGAGGGAATAACGTCAAACAGAGGTACAGGTTTGCCTGACTTACCTATAGGACTAAAAGGAACAACTGTATTGCGAACATCTAAGCTTGTATCGGCAAGACAGTCAAATAAACTTGTAGTTCCAATTTGGAGTTTAAGAGATTTAGTTAAGTCTCTTTGCGAATCAAAATCAACTAAAAGAACTTTCTTTTTCTGTTTTTTAAGGATAGCTGCTAAATTAATAGTAGTTGTAGTTTTGCCCACACCTCCTTTATTATTGTAGATACAAACAGTTAAAGCTTTGGGCGGCTGATCGATCAAATTCTTGATTTGGTCAACAATAACACTGATATTGTTTTTTTTAATTAACTCGCTGCGAGTTGCAGGAATTACAACCTTACCATGTCGCCGGAATAGCTGGATATGAACTGAATTAGTAATGATCCCCCATTGAGTGGTTTGGCAATTGGGAGCAAGCAGATATTTTTTTATTTGTTCCCTAGTTGCTAAATATTGAGGAGTGCCTTCTGATAGATTTATTTTGGCTCCAGTTCCTGTTGCTCTGGCTTTTACTTCAAGGAGTAAATATGGATTAGTTTTGGAATTTAAAAAAATATCATTTTGATTGTTATGACGAGATGCAAAGTCTACTTTGTCAGCATTACCTGTTTTAAACTGTGGACATATCTCTTGATTATTGAATCCCAGATCCTCTAGCAGATGATTGGCAAATTGATTACAAATAACTTGTTCTATACTCTCATTTGGTAAAATACCGTCTAAAATATTACTCCAATTTTTAATTATCATTATTTGTTACCTAAGTTGGATTAAATAAAGAATGATAGATGATTTTATGGCGGTAAGGGAGTAAATATAACCGCAACCGCCACAACGGTTAGGACATTTCAAAAGCTGGATTGACAATTGCCTTTGGGATCTTTGTCCTAATCGCCTTGGTGACTGCTATAATAGCACAACTCTTAGGAACAAATCAAGTTGTTCTACAAAGCAGCTTTCTGACACATCCCCATCAGGGTGACTTCCCAAACTAATCGCGGCTGAGCATAACTCAATAAACACTTTCGCGCCTTTTCCAATTTTTCTAACGGCGACTCATAAATCTTACCTTCCAAAAATTGCTGCCAATAACACTGCTGCAAATAATCTATTAACCACAATTGTGCTTCTGTATCCAGCGCTTTGTCAATCTGGCGAGCAAGTTCTAAAGCTTTACGAAGCGTCTTCGGTATCTGTTTGACTGCTGCCAATAATTCTGGGGGAATTGCTTGCAATTGTTGCCAAGATGCGATCGCTTCTCCAGGACTTCCCGCCGAAGTGGCCAACACCTCTGGATGCTGCAAAATCTCCTCATGACCATTCTGCCGCAGCACTATCTCCATTCGGGCCAAATCCAAGCCATAAAACGGTATCCGCTGACAGCGGGACACCAGCGTAGGTAACAAAGACTCGATCGCCGGAGCAATTAAAATTATCGTCGCCTGTCCCGGTTCCTCCAGCGTCTTCAGCAAGGCATTTGCCGCCGCCTCTGCCATCGTTTCCGCTTGTTCGACGATTACGAGCGATCGCGAAGCCTCTAGGGGCGGACGACTCAAAAACTGGGCAATTTCCCGCACCTGTTCCAACCGAATTTGCGGCGGTGCCTTGCGCTTCACCCCTTTTTCAGCAGCTTCAGCCGCAGAAAGCCTGACTCCGTTGTGCAGATAAGTCGGCTGCACCCAAAGTAGATCTGGATGATTGCTCAGCTGTTGGCGTTTGTGTAGTGCTAGTTGTTTGTCGTTAATACCATAAAATACCTGTTCTGTAAAGCATTTAGCTGCCAAACTTCGTCCTACTCCATCGGGGCCAGCAAAGAGATAAGCTGGGGCAATGCGGTTTTGAGCGATCGCCTGCCTCAGCAACTCTACGGCCCGATCTTGCCCTATCAGCCTTTCAAAAGGATTCATCAAAAAATTCAATCAGATTATTGCCTCAGTCTGGTATTATTTGAGCAAATTCCGGCTATAAATCATTTACCCTGGCAAGTGCGATACTTATCTAGAAAACCTGTAACTATAAGCTGGAAATCATTCAAAACACTCAACTAAGGTTCGGATATCATAAGAGAGTCTTGGAGTCCCAGGCCGGAGGTTTTCTATGGCTCGCTATACTACTTCGTACACTGTTGCCCTTCCCCTCGATCGTCTTCGGCTATTGCTGGTGGAAGTTCTAAAGACTTGTCCCGTGGACATACTTTATGAGACCGTTGACTATATAATGGCGCGAGAAGTCCCTGGGCAGGTCTCCTTTCCCAAATTAGTGACTGTCGAACTGCTGATCGATCGAACAACCGCAACCCCAACAAAAACTAGCATGACTTTGGTGATGAAAAATGAGGAATTGCCCCTGCAAATTGACAACCACTGCCACCAGATGTTTGACATGGTAACTCAGGCGATCGAAAGCAATCGCAATTGGCAACTGGTTGAAAATGTAGCAGGAGAGCTACCCACGATTTAGTCAAACAAAGCTTGGGTTAGTTTAGCTGAATCCGCAAAGATTCACTCTTCTAGCTCATCAAACATACTACCGGGGTTAATCAGCGTGATATCAAACTCATCTAAAGGCCCTGACGGCATGGTATCTCGCCGAAGCTGGTAGTATATAGCTCTCACCTGAGGACCAAAGACAACTTCGTCTTCATTTTTCAGGTCATGAGCTGGACTTTTGCGACCGTTAATTATGAGTCCGTTAGCACTAGCCCTACCTTTGCCATCGCCATCGACAATGCGGTAATAGTAGCTTCCATCTTTTTTGGGTTGCTGTAGCAACGTCGCATGACGGCGCGAGACAAACTGGGAGTATAGACGGATATTACAATCCGGATCGCGACCTATAGAATAAGCGGACTTAGTGAGTACGAACTCCTTGCGTCCCTTATCGTCCTCAACAATTAATAGATGGTTGTGTTCCTGTGGTAAAGCCATTGAATAATTTATCCTGCAATGAATTAATTAAAGGCCGCTGCAACCCCGGCGTCAAATAGTTCTCATGAACTCAAAGCGGTAGTGTCAACTTGGAAATAATACCATTTTAGATTTTAGATTTTAGATTGAAGTAACTCTCGATCCGAAAGAGTTTCAGTCAAGTGAAACCATGCAAGTCTAACGCAAAATGGTATAACCGGAATTTCAGATTTTAGATTTTCATATTCAATTGAATCTAAAATCTGAAATCCACAATCTTCCCTTCATGAGATTTTACCGACGCCAAGGCAGACGACGCAGGAGAAGTGAGTTGGTTACAACGCTGACGGAACTAAAGGCCATCATTGCACCGGCGGCTGATGGACTCAGAACAACGCCTAAGCTAGGCAGCAAGACACCGGCAGCAATGGGAATTCCCAAAGTGTTGTAGGCAAGTGCCCAAAATAAATTCTGGCGGATTTTATTAAAAGTCGCACGCGAGAGCTGAATCGATTCCACGATGTCGGTTACGGCATCGCGCATCAGGATAATCTGAGCGCTTTCAATGGCGATGTCAGTCCCAGCGTGCAGGGCAATGCCCACATCCGCTTGTGCTAGTGCCGGTGCATCATTTATTCCATCACCGATCATAGCCACTCGGTGACCCTGAGTTTGCAAAGTCGCGATCGCAGATGCTTTGCCATCGGGGCGGACTCCCGCCAAAACGTCAGTTGGGTCGAGTCCCAACATCCGCGCCACTTCTACGGCGCTTTCGGGCTTGTCACCAGTCAGCATCATGACTCGCAATCCCAGACGCCGCAACTCGTCGGCAGCTGCCTTAGCGTCCGGTCTGAGATTGTCGGTAACGGCGATCAGCCCTAAGCTAACCCCATCAGATGCCACGTAAACCAGGGTTTTACCGGCTTCTGCCAGTGTTCTAGCTCGCTCTAGTAGGGGGGAATCGATCGCAATTCCTGCCTCTAGAAGCCAGTCCTGAGTGCCGACAAGAACCTGCTGCCCTTCTACCGCAGCACGAACTCCAAAACCCGGTTCTGTGTAGAAATCTTGGCCAACCGGGATAGATAATCCCAGCCGTTGGGCTGACTCCACAATAGCTGTTGCTAAGGGATGGCAGGTGCCGCTTTCTACTGCCGCCGCCAGCTGAAGTAATGATTGGCATTGGGCATTGGGCAAGAGATTAGACAGAAATACTCCCCCACTCTCCCACTCTCCCACTCCCCCACTCTCCCACTCTCCCACTCCCAGTTCCGAAACTGAAAGACAATCGGTGACGGTAGGATGGCCGGTGGTAAGAGTGCCAGTTTTGTCAAACACCACCGTATCTAGAGTGCATACCCGTTCTAAAACATCCCCGCCTTTGATTAAGAGTCCCAACTCGGCCCCGATGCTGGTGCCAACCAGGATGGCGGTTGGTGTGGCGAGTCCCAAGGAACAAGGACAGGCAACTACTAAAACTGCGATCGCCAACTTCAAACTCAACAAAAGGGGTGATTGGTGAAGAGTAGTTTCCATACCCAACGCCCCATGCCCCATGCCCAATGCCCCATGCCCCAAAAGGACATCAGGCCAAACGTGAGTGCCGATAAAATACCAAAAGAGAAACGTTAAAGCCGCTGCTGCCATAACGCCGTAGGTAAAATACCCCGCGACTGTATCTGCCAGCTGCTGCACTGGTGCTTTGCGGGTTTGGGCTGCTTCTACGAGGGCTACAATCTGGGCTAAGGTGGTATCCTTGCCAGTACGGGTGGCTCGAATTGCGATCGCACCCGACTGATTCAGCGTTCCTGCTTGCACCAGATCTCCACACTGCTTCAGCACCGGGACTGCTTCACCAGTCAGCATCGACTCATCCACCGTTGTCCTACCAGCGATAATTTGCCCATCTACGGGTATTTTTTCTCCCGGCAAAACCTGCAAGCATTCGCCCACCCGCACGCTTGAGGCGGGAATTTCGACTAACGATTTTGGATTTTGGATTTTGGATTTTAGATTATTAGGCTGCTGGTTGGTTTCAGAAGATGGCGTTGGCGAAGCGTCTCCGAAAGAGATAGCAACGTATCGCTCAGTTTCATCCTTCAATCTCAAATCGTCTGGATCGGCAATTAAACAGGCCATCCGTGGCTGGAGAGAAAGCAATGCCTCAAATGCTGCGGCAGCCTTTCCTCTGGCGTGTTGTTCCAACGTCCGACCCAAGAGGATAAAGCCCAACAGCATTACGGGTTCGTCAAAAAAGCACTCCCAACCCAACTGGGGGAATAGCAGCGCTATCGTACTAGCAGTATAAGCAGTGACAGCACCCAATCCCACCAGCGCATTCATATTGGGTGTCAGTCGCCGCAATCCCCGCCAGCCATCTACCACGATCGATCGCCCCGGCCCCAGTAAGGTGGCCGTTGCCAAACCCCAGTGGAACCAAAATGAGGTGAGGATTGAGGTACGATCGGCAAACCAGGAGTGTTGAGCGAAATGCCCCATCCCAGATAGAAAAATCAGTATAGCTGCGATCGCAATCTGCCAAATAGAAGACTTAATTTCCTGGCGATGCCGTTCTGTTGGCGAGATCGAATCTCTTGTTTGAGAATACCGGGGTTGAGTGGGAAAGCCAGCTTCTGTCAATTTCTCGGCTAAACCAGCCGGGTCAACCGCACCGGCTTTTACCTCGCAGACTGCTACCTCCGTGACTAGATTGACACAGGCTGAAACAACGCCGGGATAATGTGTCAGCTGATTCTCTACAGCCTTCACGCATCCGGCACATTTCATCCCTCCCACGTCCAGAGTAATTGTCTCCATCGGGTCGGTTGGGTTAGCGTTAGCGCCGAACCGCCCAGATATCGCTGTCTGCGGAGACAGCGGCTTAGAAGATCCATCAACTGACTGCAACACTTCCATTCCTAAGCACTAAGCAGCTCTCTCCTTAGAGCGTAGGTCAAGTCACGCGAAATCGCCTTAAAAACGTTAACTTTTCTTAAAAAACCGTTCTCGACTTAAGATTGGCGATCGCGACCGTCGAAACAGCTCAGATAGATCGGCGCAAAACCAGTGAGCCGAACTAGGAGCAATCCCTACCCCTTCAGGAATACGTTCATCTCTATGTTGGAGAAAACAGTGAAAGAACCGCCGCCTAACACACCTAGAAGCATTAAAAAGAGAAGCTTTTTGTACTTGGCAGTTGACATCGCGATCGAATCAGAGATATTTACAATACAGCGGTTTTCAATTGCCTGAAGTGTAGTAACATAAACCCGGTTTCTTAGAACGCAATCGAAAGACTAATTAGAGCCGCTGCCCAAAATAAACAAACTTAACAGAGTGCCGCTATTCCAAAGACTGTGGAGCAACATGGGAGCGAGGAGATTGCGCGATCGCGTATAAACTACTGCCAACACTATCCCCAAAGTTGTCAGCGGCAACACTTCGGAAAGACTGAGGTGTGCAACGGCAAATAGCAAGCTACTCGCCAGAATTGCGCCCCAAACTGGCATATAACGAGTTAAGGATGGCAAGAGAAATCCTCGGAACAGGAATTCCTCAAACAGAGGCGCAGCAATAGCTGCTGTGACAAAGAAGATTGCGATCGCTACCCCATCTTTCCCCTCTAGCGCCAGCGACAACAGCGGGTTACTCCCTCCCTGTCCTTTCCAAAGAAGCTGGTTAATCAGGGACACTGCAATCACCAGCGGTAAAGCGACAAAATAACCGCCGAGTCCCCACAAAAACCAGTTACCGAGCAGATCGAAGCGAAACCATCCCTCTGGTAAAGGTAAAAATGATTTCACAGAGAAATACACCACTAACACTCCACCTAGCGCCACTAGCACGTAACTCACTAAAACAGATAACACCCTAGCCCTTAAATCAAAAGTAGAGGGTTGGAGATTTAGCAACCGAAACGCCACAGGAAGTAACAAAATAGAGACTAGCAGCTGGATTCCAAAAAAACCGACGACGAACACCTGCCAAACCGTCTCGGCATCCCACGGAGTTGACCAAGAAACATCGCTATTCTGAGATAACAGGGATTCCTTTCCCTTGAGTAGCCGCTGCACAACTAAAAAAATCACCAGTCCGACGCCTACCAAAAACCCTAACGTCGGTAAGGCTCCCACAATTGCTAATTTCACCACAGATTGCTGAGCAATCTGCTGTTCTGCTGCTTGGAGTTTAGCTAGCGCGTCTTGGCGTTGCTGGAATGTATAAAGTTGGCTTAACGCCTGGTAGCGGAACCATCCGTCTAAATTTTTTTGAATTAATTCCTGGGCATCTGGTAGGATGCGGGGTGGATTGCTCCACAAACCAATCAAAATCGCAGCGGTTTTTGCCACTGCTTGTTTATCGGTTTCAGTTGTAGGGCGATCGATCTGCGCTTTCCAAGTCTTGAGCGCCTCCTCAGTTTGTCCTTGTCGAGCCTGTAAAATCCCCAGTCTTAGGTCTAACTCATTAATTAACTGTTCCAGCTCGTTTATAGACGCCTGCAACGGTTGCTGGCTGGGATAGTCAGGTCTGTCAGGATTTGCAGTGACTTTCAGCGGTGGTTCTCCAGCTGGTAAAGGCGTACTGTCTGGCTTCTGGAATTGTTCTATTTGCGATCGGGTTTTTTCCAGATTAGTTTGGGCTTGTTTCCGCAGTTCTTGATACTGTTTTTGGGCAGCTTTGATAGGCTCAGTGCCGATTAGGGCTTCACGGGCCGATTTTCCACTGGAAACCTCGCCAATCTCGCCCTGCCACTCGGCTGCGTGCAGCAGAAAATTCGTTTGGTACAGTTCCAGACGACTTTGGATTTGCGGCTGACTCCAACTTCCTATTAAAGAAAGGCTAACGACGAAGAGTACCGCAATGGTCAGCAAACCTAAAATCAACCGCTTCAGTGTCATCTCAATCTCCCCACTACCCTACCTATTGAAGCGCATTTCTGGGGGGAGCGATCGATCTTGGCGGTTAGGGGACTTACGTAGTGGTACCCTCAACCCCCTTTAAAAACGCGGGCTTTTGAGCGAGTGTTAAGTTTTTTATCTATTTGCGAGATTTGCTTGCCCGGAGTGGAAATACTGGGGCTTTTTTTATACTAGATACTGAGAAGATCGTTTATAAACCAGTGTTTTGAGTCGAAAGGAGTTTAAATATGAAGAGCGGACATTTATTAAAAGCCGGGTTACTGTTATTTACATCAATAACAGTAGGAACTATTTCTACAGAGAAAGTTTTGAGTAGACCAACATTGATTGGACGCTGCGACAGTAACGGTCAGTGCTACGTCTGCGACCCAAACAACCCAACAAATTGCAGACAAGTAGAAGCAAGACTTTCTAATAATGCCCTCAGAAATCTTGCTGGGATTGTTCAGCAGTATAGATCGGGAGTACAAGACACAAGAGGAATACCAGTGTATTTATTTCAGGGAGACTTTGGAGGTGTTTTTTATGGTACGATTGTAGGGTCAAGAGTATATACTTTACACGAAGACACCTGGAGATCGACAACAGTATCACCAGCGGGATTTTATTCAAATTTAGTAATTGCTCGTGTCGGTTTTGTTTTCGGGGCTGCTTGGGATGACAGTTTTCAATATAGTGTAATTGAACCAGCAAATGACCAACGCAGACGAGAAACTTTTGAGAGATTGCGAGAATTAAGACAACAAATTCGATAATAATTAGACAGTCAGGGTGCGATCGCCCCTTTCCCCCCAAACTCCAAAGCGCGATCGCATCGATCTTTGCTACCATACTATCAACGCTATGACCAACGCTAGCAAATGGTTCAAATCTCTATTTCTTTGCCAGATGACTTACTGAGATACATCGACCAAAAGGTTGATAACCATAACACCCTGATTGAATCTCTCTTGCAACAATGGCGACAGCAGCAGGAAGATAAAGACTTGGCTTTAGCTTGTAAGTTGGTTGATGAACTCGGTTTAGGTTGGGATGAGGAATGTCAGAACCAAGCGATTATGGATTGGAAAGCATCTGGGTAGTCAGGTTTGAGCCATCAGTAAGCACAGAAATTCGCAAAACACGCCCAGCTTTAGTGATTTCTGCTTCTGCGTTTAATCTCCAACGCAGCAAGGTGACAGTTTTACCCTTTACCTCATCTCGTCTTGATGACCCCCGCATTTCTCCTGTTGTGGTATTTGTGCCGTCATCAGCAGAAAATGGTCTGGCGGTAGATAGTTTGTTGGTGTGTGTTGACCCGATGACCTTTGACAAGTCGAGACTGGTGCAAAAGTTGGGCTAATTAGAAACTGAACTTCTCGGTCAGGCTCAATCTATTTTACAGCGATATTTTGATTTGTAGCGATTCCCAGAAACCCGGTAACTCCTGCGAAACCGGGTTTCTGACATTTTCACAGTTGCCCAAAATAAAAAGTGTCGGTACTAGGATCGATCGCAAACCTAATTCTCTCCAAAAATCCAGTCAACCCAATAAAAGAAGGAAAATTACCCCAATACTCCTCTACCTCCGGCACAAACACAGTAGAGTCTACATCCAAATCCTCACCATATTGAGCTTTTAATTTTATATTCAAACGAACTACAAACCCCTCTAATCTCATACCTCGAATCAACATAGTTTTTCTTTCCAGTGCCGAAGCCGGAGCGACCCCTGCATCTGAAGCAACTTTTGGCGCTAAGATTACATAGGGTGCGCCAGTATCAACCACAGCTATAGTTGGAACGCCTTGAATCTCTACCTCAAAGATAATTCGATTTGTAGTTTCTGTTTCTGTTGCTGGACGATAATCGTATCTGAGTGCGCCCGTTGCAAAAAGATCCCCGTTTGAAAAAAGTAGTACCATCAGTAAAGTACAGTTACAAGTATACCAGTATTCTTGACAGGGCCAACCTCCGCGATTACTTCATCGTGACTTTTGCCGGATGCCAAAAGCTGACCGTTTTTAATTGCCACCCAGCGCCCTCTATACTCCAAACGGTTTTTTTTCATCCATTCGTGATTAGCGCCTATTTCTGGATGACCGCCTCGGTTTACAGATGTTATCTTGGGAGGAGCTAAAATATAGGCATATTTCTGAAGTTCTGCGTGTTCTGGATAATGTTTAAGACCTTCGGTTGCGATCTGCCAAGCGGCATTCCAGTCATAGCGATCTAATTCTTTATCGGCAGCAACTATAAATTCTTCTGGTGTGTTGTACATGATGTTAATTCTGTACCAATCGAGTCTATTATATCACAGACTCTCTTTCATTTCAAAGTTGACCAAAATAAAAAGTATCTGTACTTGGATCGATCGCAAACCTAATCCTCTCTAAAAATCCAGTCAATCCAATAAAAGAAGGAAAATCACCCCAATACTCCTCTACCTCCGGCACAAACACAGTAGAGTCTACATCCAAATCCTCCCCTTCTGTTGCCACTAATTTTATATTCAAACGAACTACAAACCCCTCTAGTCGCATACCTCGAATCAACATGGTTCTCGTTTCCAGTGCCGAAGCGCGATCGACTCCTGCATCTGAAGCAACTTTCGGCGCTAAGATAACATAAGGTGCCCCAGTATCAACTACAGCTCTAGTTGGAACGCCTTGAATCTCCGCCCGGATTATGATTCGATTTGTCGTCTCACCTTCAGTCGCGGGACGATAAGCATAAGGGATAGCACCCGTTGCAAAATAATCACCGTTGGAAAAGAGTAGTACCATTAGTAGATCGCCGTCACCAATATACCAGTATTCTTGACAGGCCCAACCTGCGCGATTACCTCATCGTGACTTTTGCCAGATGCTAAAAGCTGACCGTTTTTAATTGCCACCCAGCGTCCTCGATACTCCAACCGATTTTTTTTCATCCATTCGTGATCTGCCTGTACTTCTGGATGACCCCCTCGGTCTACAGATGTTATCTTGGGAGGAGCCAAAATATAGGCATATTTCTGGAGTTCCGCGTGTTCTGGATAATGTTTAAGACCTTCGGTTGCTATCTTCCAGGCGGCATTCCAATCACCGCGATCGAACTCTTTTGCGGCTGCCCTAATAAATTCTTCTGGTGTGTTGTACATCATATTAATTTAGCAGGAGACAAGTTTATTGTACCACTATGAATCATCCGATTTAACAGTAACAGTTAAATTCAATCCCAACTCGTTTAACCAAAGTCCTAGATGATAAATTTCAGCACTTCCTTCAACTGAAAGTATGAGATCGAGCTTTTCCAAATGCTGTTTGTCACCTAACGCTTCCGCCACATCTTGTAGCGCTTGTTTGAGCAACTCAGGTTCAGGGTCTTTTTCTTCTAAAATAGCTTCAATGTAGCCAGCAGCATATTCGGGGTTTTTGAGGCGTGAAATAAGAGATTCGCGGTAGGGTACACTTTTAGGCATAGTGTTAACTCCTATAATCTGCCCAGTATGATTTAGCGGTGCTAATGTCTCGATCTTGTGTGCTTTTATCTCCGCCACAAAGGAGAAGCACTATTGTCGATCCTATTTGTCCAAAGTAAACGCGGTAGCCAGGGCCAAAATTAATTCTCAATTCAAAAACTCCTTCACCGAGAGATCTGTAGTCCCCTAAATTACCGTTTTGAACTCGCCTAAGTCTAGCATCAATTTTAGCTTGGGCGGTTCTATCTCGGAGAGAATTAAACCACTCATCGAAAGGTATTCTGCTATCTGGGGTTACGTAACGTTGAATTCCCTTCGGTTGTGATTCCATTATCTTACTGTAGCTGCAACAAAATTATATCTGGAAAATCGCATAATTTAGAAATAAGACTTATTTGCTAAATTAATTTAATTTGGCTAGGGCTGAAATTAAAGGCTGGCACAATAAGTCGATCGCACATCACCAACCATCTCGATTATTTATAAGCCCCCTCCCCGTTAACGGGGAGGGGGTTGGGGGTGAGGTAGCCCCAGCAGCGTACCCCAGAAAGGTTAAAATCTTTCTGATCCTGATTAACTATCCCAGTCCCCTACCTTTGTGGAGGATAAACCCCTGTCAACTCGCGTAATCCTTGTCCGGCACGGGCAAAGCACTTTTAATCAACAGCAGCGCATCCAAGGTCGTCTTGACGAGTCTGTCTTAACGGAGGCAGGTCGCGCCACAGCACGTCAGGTTGCCCCTGCCTTGACTGGCATCGCATTCGATGCTATTTACAGCAGTCCCCTGCAACGGGCTAAAGAAACAGCTGAGATCGTTCAGTCTTGTTTGCCAAATCCTCCGAAATTGCAGGTAGCAGATAAACTGATGGAAATCGATCTGCCATTGTGGGAGCGTCTGCAAAAAGATGAGGTAAAAGCGCAATTTCCCGAAGACTATCGCCTTTGGAAAGAACGTCCCGACGAACTGCGAATGCCGATACCAGCAGCAGAGGGAACAAGGGAACACTTCCCAGTTTTATCTCTGTATGAGCAAGCGAAGCAGTTTTGGCAGGAAGTTTTGCCTCGCCATGCTGGCAAAACTATTCTTGTGGTGGCGCATAACGGTATTAATCGCGCTTTGATTAGTACTGCACTTGGCATTCCACCGTCTCGTTACCACTCGATACAGCAGTCGAATTGCGGTATCAATGTGCTGAATTTCCCTGAATCTCCCTCTTTCCCCTCCGTTGACGGGGGGGGTGGATCGGTCCAGATGGAGTCAATGAATTTGATTGACCATTTGGGAGATCCTTTGCCGAAACCTCGTCCCGGTCATCAAGGCCCGCGTCTATTACTGGTGCGTCACGGAGAAACTGAGTGGAATCGCCAGAAAAAGTTTCAGGGACAAATAGATGTTCCGCTCAACGATAACGGTAGAGAACAATCAGCAGCAGCTGGTGAGTTTCTCAAAGATGTGGAGATCGACTTTGCCGTTAGCAGTCCGATGCTGCGTCCGAAGGAAACTGCTGAGATTATTCTGCAATATCATCCCAATGTGGAACTAGAATTGCTCACAGATTTGAGTGAAATCAGTCATGGACTTTGGGAAGGAAAATTTGAAGGAGAGATTGAGCAGGCGTATCCAGGTCTGCTAAAAGAATGGCAGGAAGCGCCAGAAACGGTGCAAATGCCGGAAGGGGAAAATTTGGCGCAGGTTTGGGAAAGAGCTCTAGTAGCTTGGGATTCGATCGTATCCAAATACAGCAAGCAGCCCAAAACTGTTTTAGTAGTAGCTCACGACGCTATCAATAAAGCTATTCTCTGCCATTTGTTCGGTTTGGGGCCAGAACATTTCTGGAATTTCAAACAAGGCAATGGAGCAGTTAGCGTGATTGACTATCCTCAAGGTTCGGATGGTTATCCTGTGCTGCAAAGTATGAATATCACTACTCACTTGGGTGGGGGTGTTCTCGATAAGACGGCAGCTGGAGCGTTGTGATTTTAGATTTTAGATTTTAGATTTCAAATTGAACCACAATGTTGAGCTACATCCCCAACCAAATTCTTTGATTTGGTTGGGGAGTGTTCAAGATGAATCCTTACATCTTTCATTCTTTCATCCAAAATTGAAAAGCGAACTGCTTCAACAAGTACGAGTAATAGACCCTGTTTCTGGAAATGACCAGATTGCCGATGTTCTGATTGCAGACGGTACAATAGCAGCTGTCGAAGAAACAATTTCTGACTTGTCATCCGATACATTGGTGCGGGATTGCCGGGGCGTCATTTT
The DNA here is from genome assembly GCF_023333595.1 of Argonema galeatum A003/A1. GTDB lineage: Bacteria > Cyanobacteriota > Cyanobacteriia > Cyanobacteriales > Aerosakkonemataceae > Argonema > Argonema galeatum. The sequence goes on along the minus strand of NZ_JAIQZM010000004.1, from coordinate 200,872 downwards.
AGGGCCGGGACTGGTGGATTTATACAGCCACTCAGGAGAACCGGGTTTTGAAGAACGGGAAACTCTGGAATCTTTGATGCAAGCGGCTCAAGCTGGCGGCTTTACCCGCGTCGCCATCTTACCCGATACGAAACCGCCATTGGATAACCCAGCGGGTTTGGCTCGGTTGCAGAGGTTAGCAGCAGATATAACCGAAAAGTTATCAATTTCTCCCCCGCTCTCCCGCTCTCCCGCTCTCCCGCTCTATTTCTGGGGTGCTATGACTCTGGGCGTCCAAGGCCAGCAAATGACGGAATTGGCAGAACTGGCGAATTCTGGCGTTGTGGGCTTTTGCGATGGTCAACCGTTGCAAAATCTGGCTCTGCTGAGGCGTTTGTTGGAATATCTCAAACCTTTAGAAAAACCGATCGCTATTTGGCCTCAGTACCGCGAACTGGCGGGAAATGGGGTGATGCGAGAAGGTTTTGATTCCATCCGGTTGGGGTTACCGGGAATCCCTGCGATCTCTGAAACGTCCGCCCTCGCTGCTTTGTTGGAAGTGGTGGAAGCCATTGGCACGCCTGTCCATATCATGCGCGTTTCCACCGGGCGCAGCGTGCAGCTGATTTGGGAAGCGAAGGTACGCGGCTTACCCGTTACGGCCAGCACTACTTGGATGCACTTATTGCTTGACACGGAAGCTGTTAGCAGTTATAATACCAGTCTGCATTTAGAACCGCCATTGGGTAGCCCTAGCGATCGCACGGCGTTAAGGCGGGCGGTGCAGCAGGGAATACTGGATGCGATCGCTATTGACCATAGGCCCTACAGCTACGAAGAAAAAACCGTTGCCTTTGCGGAAGCGCCTCCAGGTGCGATCGGCTTGGAACTGGCTTTGCCCCTGCTTTGGCAGACTTTGGTGGCAACTGGGGAATGGTCTGCCTTGGAACTGTGGCGAGTTTTGAGTACTCAGCCAGCTTTATGTCTGAAACAAACCCCAGCTGCGATCGCTCCCGGTCAGCCAGCCGAACTCATCCTTTTTGACCCTGACTTGACCTGGACAGTCGAGAAGCAAACTCTTAAATCTCGTTCCAGCAATACACCTTGGCTGGGACAGCAGGTGACTGGGCGCGTAGTGCAATAGCGGGAAGAGGGGCTAGGGAAGAGGAGAGAAGGAAAAGGAAGAGGGAAGAGGGGGAAGAAGGGGAAGAAGGGGAAGATTCTGCTCCTCTGCCCCTCTGCCCCTCTGCCCCTCTGCCCCTCTGCCCCTCTGCCCCTCTGCCCCTCTGCTCCTCTGCCCCTCTGCCCCTCTGCCCCTCTGCTCCTCTGCCCCTCTGCTCCCCCGCTCCTTTATTTTGAGGAAGGGGAAGGATAGAGTGGATCTGGATCTAGTTCTCCCATACGATTTAGAGGCCAGAAGCGAACTATTGCCCGACCGATGATGCGATCGTGCGGTACAAAACCCCAGTAGTGGCTATCGTAGCTATTGTTACGGTTATCACCTAGCACTAAGTACTGGTTAGGCGGTACGGTTATTGGGCCGTATTGATAATCTGGCTTATCTTCAATATACTTTTCCTGTATGGGTTTATCATTGATATAAACCCGTCCTCCTTTGACCTCAACCTTGTCGCCTGGTAAACCGATCACGCGCTTGATAAAAGCGTCTTTGAAATTTTGCTCCTTGAGCTTGTCTGTTGGGGAAAATACCACAATGTCTCCCCGATGCGGAGATTGGAAGTGGTAACTCAACTTATCAATTATCAAGCGATCGTTAATTTGTAGCGTTGGCAGCATCGACCCCGAGGGAATATAACGAGCTTCCGCTACGAAAGTGCGAATTCCCAAAGCCAAAACTACACTTAGACCGATTGTTTTCAGCCCTTCCAACCAGGGACTTTCGGATGTAGATTGAGGATTCTTATCAGAAGTTTGATCCTGCACGGGAGTCATAGGTATTCCATCATTGTATATAATACACATTAGCAAATTAGTCAAGCAAGTTAAAAGTAAAGGTTTTTAACCTTTTCCACCATCTGCTTTGACCAAATTACCAAAGAAGTCATCCTCAACTTTTAACTCAAATTTAACAAAGTGAGAATAGGAAGCTTTTAGAGCAATAAGCGCTTCCCCATACATTATATGTTTATAATTATTTTTAGAGGATTCATCCGAATTGATAATTGGACTTAAAATCTTCCATACTTTGATTACCATGTCTTCTCCTCCATACTTGTTTATCCGCCGTGCAACTATTCTCTTACCCAGTGGTGAATTTCTGGTTGGAGATGTAAAAACCTGTGGGGGCGAAATTCTAGAAATCGCACCCATAATACCAGATTCTGCCACAAATACGGGAGATCGGGAAATCGACGCCCAGGGTTTGACATTGTTGCCGGGGGTAATTGACCCCCAGGTACACTTTCGGGAACCAGGACTGGAACACAAAGAAGACTTGTTTACGGCCAGTTGCGCTTGTGCCAAAGGCGGGGTAACTTCGTTCTTGGAGATGCCCAATACTCGTCCTCTCACGACAACGCAGACTAATCTCGATGATAAGTTACAACGGGCAGCCCAGAAGTGCCTAGTTAATTATGGCTTTTTTATTGGCGCAACGGCAGAAAACTTGCCCGATTTGCTTGAGGCTAACCCCACCCCCGGCATTAAAATTTTTATGGGGTCGATGCACGGCGCGTTGTTGGTGGATGGGGAAGCGGCGCTGGAAGCTATATTTGCGAAGGGAGAACGACTAATCGCGGTTCACGCGGAAGACCAAGATAGAATAAACCGACGACGGCAAGAATTTGCTGGCATTACCGATCCCTCCGTTCACTCCCAAATTCAGGATAATCAAGCTGCCTTAAATGCTACCCAGTTGGCGCTGAATTTGTCGAAGAAATATCGGCGACGCTTACATATTTTACATCTATCAACTGCGGAAGAAGCAGATTTGCTACGTCAGGATAAACCTAGCTGGGTAACTGCGGAGGTAACGCCTCAGCATTTGCTGTTAAATACGGATGCTTATGCAAAAATAGGCACATTAGCGCAGATGAATCCGCCGTTGCGATCGCACCATGATAACGAAGTCCTTTGGCAAGCGCTACTGGATGGCGTCATCGATTTTATCGCAACAGACCACGCCCCGCACACTTTAGAAGAAAAAGCTCAAGGTTATCCCAATACCCCCTCTGGAATGCCGGGAGTGGAAACATCTTTGCCGCTAATGCTGACTCAAGCGATGCAGGGACGCTGTACTGTTGCCCAAGTTTCTAATTGGATGTCTACCGCTGTAGCGAAAGCGTATAATATTCCTAAAAAAGGTGCGATCGCACCAGGTTACGACGCCGATTTGATATTGGTAGATTTGCATAATTATCGCCCTGTTTTGCGCGAGGAAGTGTTAACAAAATGCGGTTGGAGTCCGTTTGAGGGATGGAGTTTAACCGGATGGCCTCAATTTACTATTGTTGGCGGTCAACTTGTTTATGAAAAAGGTAAATTGTATACCGACGTGCGAGGTAAAGCGTTGACATTTGATGGTTAGTAGTAAGCATGATTGAAAAACTGACTCCCGAACAAGAAGCGCTGATTCCGGTTTATCGGGAGAAATGGAGAGCTATCGCGCTTTCTACCGAACCAATTGACCGTCAAAAAGCTACTGAAGCGGTAAAAGCTATTTATGCTCAAATCAGCTTACGCGAGCCAGAAATTATTTTTGTTGATAGCCCCTATGCAGCTTTAAGACAAGTAGAAAGAAACCCAGAAAGCTACTTGCATATAGACATATTAAATCAAGTCGAATACCAATTGTGGAGCCAAACTCTTAACCAAATAGAAGACGAACTTAGTCACGATTTGAATGGCCACAGAGGAATTTTCAGTACAAATGTAAACTCGTGAAGTAGCGATCGTATTTAAAATGTTAGCAAAATGAATCCAAAACGGTCAAATTTAGCTCAAATTTACCTACGGGAATAAGGTTAGCCTGACGCCCAGAATCAGGTGAATAAATCAATTGAACGCTGAGGAAATTTGTCGGCTTATAGTGCAATCTTTCCGGCCATTCGATCGCAACAATTCCCAAAGGCACCTCGACGCCTTCCCAGTAGTTTTCTAAATACAAAGCCTCCACTTCCTTTGGGGACAAGCGGTACAAATCCAAGTGATACAGGGGTAATCGCCCTTCTGTATACTCGTTAATCAAAGTAAAAGTGGGGCTAACAATGGGATCTGCGATCGCCAGTCCTTCACCAATACCTTGAACTAGAGTGGTTTTGCCAGCGCCTAAATCCCCTTCGAGTAAAATTACGCTACCAGCACTCAGAGACTGGCCCAAAGCGCGACCGAGCGATCGCGTCGCCTCAGCATCTGCAAGAGAAATTGTCCTCGACTCTACCGTCATTTCCAATCAAAAATCAAAAATCAAAAATCCATTAAGATTGAGCGCGACTGTACCAACGCAGTAAGACTCGTGCTAGTCGCTGGGAATTATGGCGCAAGAGAGCGGTATTTTTATCCTCATCCATCACATTTGCCAAAACAATTCTACGTCCCAATAGTACGACGGCTTCGCGATCGAGGAAAACCGGGTGGGAATTTTCCTGAGCATAGCGAGTCAGCGCATTAGCTGATGGTGTTTTCCGCTGCATCAACACAGCGTTAAACAACTGCTTACCACCGCAGGCATTATCGATCGCGCGAATATGGTCTGAAACAGTATAGCCCTGAGTTTCTCCAGGCTGAGTCATGATGTTGCAAACGTAGATACGGGGAACTTCTCGTTTGGCTATAGCCTCCCGAATCTCCGGCACCAACAGATTGGGAATCACGCTAGTGTAGAGGCTACCAGGGCCAATGATAATGTAATCCGCCTCTTCGATCGCCTGCAAAGCTTTCGGCAAAGCTGGTGAATTTTCTGGAATACAACCAATTTTGACAATATTTCCGTTAGCTTTGGTAATATTAGACTCTCCCTCAATCCGGCGTCCATCATCTAATTCCGCCCAAAGACGAACATCGCTAAGCGTTGCGGGTAGCACCCGTCCTCTGATTGCCAAGACTTTAGAACTAGCTGCGATCGCTCTTTCCAAATCCCCAGTAATATCGCTCATCGCCGTCAGAAAGAGATTGCCAAAACTGTGACCCGTCAAACCATCCCCAGCGTGAAACCGATATTGAAACAATTCCGTCAATAACTTTTCCTCATCTGCCAGCGCCGCCAAACAATTGCGAATATCACCTGGCGGCAGCACCCCATTTTCCCGCCGCAGACGCCCAGAAGATCCCCCATCATCCGCCACCGTCACAATCGCCGTAATATTGGCGCTGTAAGTCTTCAAACCTCTCAGCAACGTAGAAAGACCAGTACCACCCCCGATCGCCACAATTTTCGGGCCGCGATTTAAGCGGCGATGGGCCATCAGCATATCGATCAGTTCTTCATCCCCTGCTGGGTTCAACACTTCGGTAATCGCACCCAGACTGCGGGTGTGACCCCACAAAATCAACAACACGCCGCCAATTACCACAATGGGGCCGCTAATATAGCTGGGAACAATAATCGTAATCTTCTCCAAGATGTCGATGAGGAACTGAATCAGGCGATTAATGGGAGTCAGCTTTGTCCATATCGCCAATCCCAGACTGGTGATCAAGACGCCGCCAGCACTTAATAGCAACCAGCGTTTCACCGACAAGCCAGGAGCCAACCACTTGAACCATGTGTTTACCCGCTGGGGAGTGCGACTGCGTGACTCATGCGACAGAACAAGAAGGGCTTGTTTGAATATACTGATTGACATAACTAATTTAGGGCACAGTATTCAAAGGTTTGGGAAAACAAGTGTATAATAGAGAGCTTACTCTATCGATCGAATACCAACACTTGTCCAGCATATTCTACTAGGTATTTGTTACCAGAGTAGCCGCCTATCGATCAACCGTAGGTTTGTATCCCATAAGATTCAGCTTGCATATCCCGAAATCTGGGTATTTGAGCAAAACAAGATTGGGGGCTAGAAAGAGTTTTGACTTAATCACTCAACCTAGTTCAAGTTCCCAGTTCCCAGTCACCAGATCCACTTTGAGATACAGTATTTTATGCCACAGCAGTACGGATCTGACATTTTCCTATGGGGCAGCGAATTTTGGGATTAGATCCAGGACTGGCGGTTGTTGGGTTTGGGGCAATTCTCTGCCCCAAAATCGAGCAGAGTCCTGTGACGCTGCTCGATTTTGGCGTTATTAAAACTTCATCGGATCTGGAAATTGGGGAACGCCTCTGCATAATTTATGAAGATTTGCATACGCTAATGCAGCAATGGAAACCAGATCTGGTTGCGATCGAGAAACTGTTTTTTTATCGCATGGGGAATACTATTGCTGTGGCCCAGGCGCGGGGCGTGCTGATGTTGGTATTGGCTCAGTATAAAGTGCCGTTACTGGAGTTTACACCCGCGCAAATAAAACAGGCACTTACGGGAATGGGGAATGCGGATAAGCATGATGTGCAGCTGGCGGTAGCGCGAGAGTTGAATTTAGATTATATTCCCAAGCCAGATGATGCGGCGGATGGTTTGGCAGTTGCCTTAACGGCGTGGTTTAATGCCATGATTAAATAGCCAAATATAGCTAGGGACTAGGGACTAGGGGAAGAAGGGTTTATAATCAAGGGTTTGGTGGAATTAAGAACGTCCTAACTGACTTTCATCGGTTGCTATACCTTGTTAAACTTACTTATAGCTAGTTGAAACAAAAAAGTGACATAAGCAGAATACCATGTCATCGAACCGATACGAAACAGACTATCATCAATGGATTAAAGAAACGGTCAACCAATTACGAGAACGGCACTTTCATGAGGTTGATTGGGATAATTTGATAGAAGAGTTAGACAATATGGTAAAAAGCGATAAACGGGCTGTATTAACTCTTTTAACCCGTTTATTAGAACATCTTCTTAAATTGTCTTATTGGGAAGTCGAAAAAGATCGTTCAGGGAATCATTGGGCTGCTGAAATTGTCAATTTTCGCGCTCAGATTCAACATCGTTTAGAAGATAGTCCCAGTTTAAAAGCTGAACTCGAAATGATGTATGCAAAAGCCTATTCTGTAGCAGTTAAGTCTGTTTCTAAGCTGTTTTCACTGCCGAATGATGCTCATATTTCCCTAAAACAAGCCTTGGATGAGGATTGGTTTGTTGTAGAGGAATGTAAATCTAGAGAATCTTGAGTGATATTATGTCCTTACCCATCTGTTACCTAAAAAAATCCTATTCTTATTCTTATCTGCGTACCCTGCGGGAAGGCTGCGCCTACATCTGCGTTCCAGAGTCTACATCTGCGGTAAAAATTTAACCAAGGATGAAAACAGACAATTTGACGATATCACTCATATACTAACGATCGGCCCCGATCAAACTTTTCAGGTATGTAGTTGCGCTTTAGCGCTCTTTAAGATAGCGCTAAAGCGCAACAACGTACCAAATATTTAAACTGTTAGGCAATTGCTGATGAGAACGCCCGCTCAAGTGCTTGCAGTGCTATATCGATTTCCCGCTCAGTTACAATCAGCGGTGGCACAAATCTGAGGACTTTGGGGCCAGCCGGAACGAGCAACAAACCTTCAGCCATCGCCGCTTTCACCACATCAGCTGAAGTTAGTTCGATGTCTGCTTTCAACTCCATACCGTCGATCAAACCCCAACCGCGCACCTCAGCAATTAAGTTAGGATATTTGGAGGCGATCGCTCTCAATCCAGATCTTAATTGTTCCCCTCTCTCCTGCACGTTTTGCAGAATGTTCTCGCGTTCTAAAGTTTGACAAACCGTGAGAGAAACTGCACAAGCAAAAGGATTCCCGCCGTAGGTGCTAGCATGATCCCCAGGCCCGAAAACATCGCAGAACTTCTTACATAGAGTAGCGCCGATCGGGATACCGCCGCCCAATCCCTTCGCAGAAGTGAAGATATCCGGTTCAATTCCCAGATTCTCATATCCCCAGAACTTGCCGCTGCGCCCCATACCCACTTGCACTTCATCCAGAATCAGGAGAATGCCGGTTTCATCGCAAATTTGGCGTAGCTGCTGGAAGTATTCCACATCTCCCGGACGAACACCGCCTTCACCTTGCAAAGCTTCCATGAGAATGGCGCAAACCCGTCGATCTCCGGTATCCAAGTCGGCGATCGCATTTTTCACCGCCTCAATATCGTTGTAGGGAACATAGTCAAACCCCGGCATTAACGGGTCGAAGTTCTTCTGGTACTTCGGCTGACCCGTGGCTGTAATCGTCGCCAGCGTGCGACCGTGGAAACTGGCGTGCGCCGTCAAAATTATCGGCTTTTTAATTCCCAAGACCGTGTGGGCGTATTTCCGAGCCAATTTAATCGCCCCTTCATTCGCCTCTGCACCGGAATTGCAGAAAAATACGCGATCGGCACAAGAATGTTCGATCAACCATTTAGCCAATTCGCCCTGCACGGGAATGTAATACAAATTAGAAACATGGTGCAGCGTCTTGATTTGGCGAGTCACCGTTTCCACCAAAGCTGGGTGGGCGTGTCCCAGAGTACAAGTGGCAATTCCAGCCACAAAATCCAGATATTCGCGCCCATCGGTATCCCAAACCCGACAACCTTCGCCCCGTTCCAAAGCGAGGGGAAATCGTCCGTAGGTTGTCATCACGGAATGGTCAAAGCTGGCGGGATCGAATACGCCAGACATAACTGGTGCCGACTCTGCGGGTATAGTGGGATTCTCAACTAGAGTTTCAATGCTCACTGACTCAATCCTTATATTTAAACTTCTTTTGAAAGCTGTTGCATTGGATTATGAGACACCGGTCTTATTTTACCATAAAATCGCTATTCATAATGCGTCCACATCCGCAAAATTTTCACCGTATTTTCAGATTCAATCACCTCGTACACAAGACGATGTTGAATGTTGATTCGCCTCGAATATGCACCCTCCAAATCTCCCACCAATTTCTCGTAGGGGGGCGGATTCTCAAACGGATTGACTTGAAGGATGTCTAGTAAAGTTTGTGCTTTATCTCGTAAATTACTAGAAGCCAGCTTATAAGCATCTTTCTGAGCTTGTTTGGTGTATACCAGATCCCATCTCACCAATCCAACTCCCGCACACACTCCTCGATCGGCTTTGCTAGTCCTTCCCGAATCGATTCTCGCATCCCTGGAATTGAGAGAAGATAGAGTGTTTCCTGCACCGATGTCCAATCGGCTTCAGACAATAGCACGGCATTGTTACCCTGTCCTGTAATAACTATCGGTTGATGTGACTGGCTTACCGAATCGATTAAATCCTGCAACTTCTGTTGAGCTTCACTGACTGGGATCATAATAATTTTGTCTTGCTAGATCGTGTTTGCTGACTATAGCCACTCTCCCCCGACCCCTCTTTGATCGGGAGAGGAGAGTAAGACCTCTGCCCCCACCCCTCTTTTGGAAGGAGAGGGTAAAACTTTTTGCGCTTCCCTTGCTCTTAACGGGGTTAGAGGGCTAAGTTCTTTATTACTGAATCGGTGTTCTAGCAGCATATAGAAATAACCTAAACCTTATGTACGGTATTGTATCCCCAGGCAAAGTCGTCGGATTGTGCTTTCCGCAACAATTTATGTTAGCAAGTTTAAACGCTACAGGCCAAGCGCATCAAGGAAAGGTTGCGGAGTTAGTCACCATTCTGATTATTCTTCTGTTGGTTGCTACGGCTGTTGCTTTACTGTCCCGTCGCTTTCGCGTCCCTTATGTTACGGGTTTGGTATTAGCGGGCTTAGCAATCACCGAACTATTACCTCGTCGCATCGGACTGGATTCTTCGTTGATTTTAAATCTCTTTTTACCGATTCTGCTGTTTGAGTCGGCTATCAATACCGATATCAGTCGCCTGCGAAGTACGATTAAACCGATCGTACTTCTAGCTGGGCCCGGTGTAGCGATCGCTTCTGGAATCACTGCGCTACTCCTAAAACTAGGGCTGGGGCTAGCGTGGATACCCGCACTGCTGACCGGAACGATCCTCGCCATTACCGATACGGTTTCAGTGATTGCCGTCTTTAAAGAGGTTTCTGTACCGCCCCGACTTTCCACAATTGTAGAAGGGGAAAGTCTATTTAACGACGGTGTAGCCCTCGTTCTCTTCAGTTTAATTTTGAAAGTTCATTCAACAGGTTCGGTAACTTTTTTGGAGGGAATTCAAGATCTGTTTGTCGTGATTGTCGGAGGCACTCTCGTCGGGCTAGCCTTGGGTTATTTAAGTACGGGTTTATTTGTCCGTTCCGAAGATCCTCTCAGCAGTATTTTACTAACGGTAGCGATCGCATTAGGAGCCTATCAAGCTGGAGAATTTCTGAGTGTTTCGGGTGTAGTTGCTGTGGTTGTAGCTGGGTTAATGGTGGGAAATCTGGGGATTTCTCGCAGCGTATCAGCTTCCAGTCGAATCACTTTGTTGAGCTTTTGGGATTATGCCGGTTTTGGTGTAAATACATTTATTTTTCTCCTGATTGGTTTAGAAATAGATTTGATCACTTTCTGGAAGACTTTGCCAGCAGTTATGTTGGCAATTATGGCTTATCAAGTCGGGCGATTTGTCTGTGTTTATCCCTTGTTGGCTGCGGTGCGTTTGTTCGATCGTCCCATTCCGTTCCGTTGGCAGCACGTTTTGTTTTTCGGTAACATCAAAGGCTCTCTTTCAATGGCTCTTGCCTTCAGTTTACCTGCAACAATACCAGGACGAGAGGAGCTAATCGCGTTAGTATTTGGTAGCGTGCTGTTATCTCTGGTAGGACAAAGTTTAAGTTTGCCTTGGCTGGTGCGAAGATTGAAGCTAACTCAATTTTCCGAGTTTCGTCAGCAAACAGAGGAATTGCAAGCTCAGTTGATGACTGCTAAAGCAGCTCAAGATGAATTGGATAGTTTATTGAAGGCAGGAGTTTTACCGAAATCTGTTTATGAAGAAATGCGATCGCCTTATCAAGTAAAAGTTGCCGCATCTGAAAAAGCACTGCGAGATATTTATAATCGCCGTCCAGAGGAATTCACGGCAACTGATAGCGATCGCATAAAACTTGATGCTATTCGTCGGCGTTTGTTACTAGCAGAAAAAGGAGCCTTAACCGACGCCCTGCGTAAGCGAATTTTATCAGAAGAAATCGTGCGAAGCAGGATACAGACGATTGATGAGCAACTGTTGAAATTAGAGGATGATTAGAGATAATCTGAAAAGTAGATTTTGGATATTTTTTACCGCAGATGAATGCAGATAAACGCAGATAAACGCAGATAAATCCTGATGTTACTGGATGTGGTCAAAACCCGTTGGTAGATTTTTTCTGGTTTCCTCCTGCCCCCTAGCCCCTCTTCCCTTTCCCCCTCTTCCCCTAGCCCCTAGCCCCTCTTACTAACACCCTTCGATAAAATCAATCATTTGATGTAATACTCCTGGTTTCGTCACAATTAGCACTGTTGAACCGGACTCTAACACGGTACTGCCGTTGGGAATTTCTAAATCCATTTGGGGATGAGGTTGATAACCAATAATGAGAGAACCTGTGGGGAAGCGGGGGTCTTGAGCGATTTCGGCAATGCTACGACCAACTACGTTGCATCGTCCTGCAATAGATAACTTTAAAACCTCGATTTGACCCTGCTCAAAGTGCATCATCGATTCCACTTGCGGATACTCGATCGCATTTACCATTGTGGAAACCGCTAGATCGATCGTACTGATGATATGGTGTGCCCCAGCAAAGCGTAGCGGTTGTTCAAAATCGCGATGACGCATCCGGCTGACAATGTGGGAGGCTCCGTAGTGCTTGGCAAGCGTCACTATTGCCAAATTTAAAGCATCGCTCCGCAATACAGCCGCCACAGAGTCGGCTTTCCTAATTCCTGCTTCCAGCAACACCTCTGTACTCACGGCGCTACCTTCAAAAGCCATTGCTCCCACTTGTTCGCGAGCATAACGACAGGCGTTAGGATCTATATCAATCACGGCGACAGTATGCCCAATTTCTACCAGCTTCTGCGCCAAATTTAGTCCGACCAGTCCGGCTCCACCAATTAATACATACATTCCTGACCTCCTTTACTATCTGATTGAATATAGTTATTGGTATTCTGCCGTTGTGTATTATCGAACTCTTTACCAAAAGCTGTTACTTACGTGAGCCCACGCGCTTCATTCGACTCTCAATCAGACATAGAACGCAAGTACAAACGCCTCCGACAGGAGTTGATTATAGGTGCGATCGCACTCGCCTGCGTTTTCCTGATCGGCACACTGTGGTATCGTTTCGTCGAGGGATGGCGTTGGCTGGATTCGGCTTACATGACGGTAAGCACTCTAGCTACCGTTGGTTTTGGAGAGATTAATCCTTTAGGCGATCGCGGACGGCTGTTTACCATCATACTGATCGCGATGGGAGTAATCAGCATCGGCTATATCGTTAACCGCTTTACAGAAGCCCTAATTCAAGGCTATTTTCAAGAAGGAAGACGACTTCAACAACAGCGACGTTTAGTGGAATCTCTCTCGGAACACTACATTCTTTGTGGATTTGGACGCACCGGGCGTCAGATTGGCATGGAATTTCAGGCGGAAGGCATCCCTTTTGTGACGGTGGACTTGAATCTGGAATCTGTCCAGGCTGCACAACAGATGGGTTATATTGCCATGCAAGGGGATGCGACTCTAGATGATACTTTGCTCAGGGTGGGCATTGAACGGGCAATCTGTTTAGTGGCGGCGCTACCCTCAGATGCAGAAAATCTCTACACTGTCCTCTCAGCAAAGACGCTCAATCCTAAAATAAGAGCGATCGCTCGCGCCAGTACGGAGGAAGCCGTCACAAAGCTGCAAAGAGGCGGTGCTGATGCCGTCGTATCCCCCTACATCACTGGCGGCAAACGCATGGCTGCGGCAGCTCTCAGACCGCAAGTAATGGATTTTGTGGATGGGATTCTCACGGGAACCGATCGCGCTTTTTACATGGAGGAATTCCGACTAGATGCGGATGCTTGTCCTTATGTAGGTCAAAGTTTAAGGGAAGCACGGTTGCGATCGCAATCCGGTGCCTTAGTTCTCGCCATTCGTCGCGCCGACGGCACTCTGATTGGTGGCCCAACCGGCGAAACCTTATTACTCTCCGGCGATGCGATGATCTGCATGGGTACAGCAGATCAACTGCGCGACCTCAACCAAATTCTCGGCCCGATCGGTTCTAAAGCTAAAGCACTTCGATTGCCAAAACATACTTAGAAATGCTTTGGCCAAAAATGGGCGGACACGAAATTATTAGAAGGATTCTGGAGGGGTGTGGTGTTTACACCCTTTGTCGAATTTCGTCTAATCTAGCCCTGAATTGAAGTTAGCACTGCAAAAGCTGCAAGTATGCCAAAAGCTGTTTCCTTCCTTTCTGCCAGAAGAATAGCTATTGCAGTATCGAGGAAGCGATCGCACAAAATACGGCCCGATCGCTTTCAAGGCACGACCTCTATTTGTTGGGAAAAATTGGTAACCTCAGCTAAGAATATTATAACACAAAAGTGTTATATTTAGGTTATTTAAGTTTATCCAAATCTTAACAAACTTATGGCAACCGACTTGATACCAGTTCCCAATTGGTTCTCCTGGGAAAACCAAGGTGCAGACATAGCAATTGCCGACATCGATGGCGATGGAAGACCAGATTTAATTATCTTCCAAATCGATAACCCTCCTAATGCCAATCGTGGGCTTTATCGCATTGGTCGCAAACTAGATGAAAATGGCCTTGTCACAGGTGGATGGAGTGACTGGATCGAAATTCCCGGTTGGCAATCCTGGGAAAATCAAGGTGTAGGCATCGCAATTGCCGACCTCGATAATGATGCAAGACCGGAATTAATCGTATTTAAAGTTGATAGTCCACCTAATGTAAATCGCGGACTTTATCGCATTGGGAAAAAGTTAGATAAAAATGGTATAGTCACAGGCGGTTGGAGTGAATGGATCGAAATTCCCGGTTGGCAATCCTGGGAAAATCAAGATGCCAGCATAGCAATTGCCGACTTAGATAATGATGGCAGACCGGAATTAATTGTCTTCCAAATTGATAATCCAGACAATGCAAATCGGGGACTTTATCGCATTGGTCGCAAACTCGATGAAAATGGTATAGTCACAGGCGGATGGAGTGACTGGATAGCAGTAGATTGGTTTTCTTGGGAAAATCAAGGCGCAAGTATTGCAGTTGCCGACCTCGACGGCAATGGACGCCCAGAATTAATCATCTTTCAAATAGATAACCCCCCCGGAGTTAATCAGGGATTTTATCAAATTGGTTGGAATCTCGATACCGCTGGCAATGTGACCGAAGGTTGGAGTCCTTGGGTGCCAGTTCCATTATTTTCCTGGGAAAATCAAGGTGCAGGCATTGCAGTTGCCGACTTAAAAGGTAAGGGACGGCCTGAATTAATCTTCTTCCAAATCGACAACCCGCCGCAACTAAATCAGGGATATTATCAAGTTCTAGACCTGAATCTCGACCTTGATAAAGCCGCTAATCAAGGCTTATGGAGATTATTACCTTATAATTCGCAACTATTGGCAGTTCACGCTGCTGTTTTGCCTACCAACAAGGTGTTATTTTTCTCAGGTTCTGGCAACAATCCTGCCAATGCCAACAACAATTTCCGCAGCGTTGTCTGGGATTATCAAAAAGGTACATTTTTTACTCCCCAAACTCCCGTAGATTTCTTCTGTGCTGGACATTCTTTTCTGTCAGACGGTTCTCTTTTGGTCGCAGGTGGAACAAAACAATATGACTTCGGACATCCATTTTTTGGATTGAGAGATGCTTTTATTTTTGATGCCTTTGCGGAGAAATGGAAACCTCTACTGCAAATGAAAGGAGGTCGCTGGTATCCAACTCTTGTAACTCTGGGTGACGGTCGAGTTTTAGCTGTTTCTGGACTAGGAGAAGATGGCAATCTCAATTTAATCCCAGAAATTTATTCCCCGCAAACAAATACTTGGACGGCTTTTGGACAAAATACCAGTCAATTGCCGATGTATGCACACCTTTTCCTGTTACGTGATGGCAGGATTTTCTATGCTGGTGGTCAATACGGCAATAACAATGAGGTGACACCACGGTTATTAACTTTGCCAACAAATCCGACGCAACCTATCACAGAAGTAGAAGTACCTGGGTTAATCGGTCACCTGGAACAAGAACACCGGAATCAATCTGCTAGTGTAATATTACCACCTGCACAAGAACAACGAGTAATGCTGATAGGTGGTGGTGCGTTTGAGGGTGGAAATCATCATGCAGTTGAGGCACATAAGAAGGTGAATATTGTTAATTTAACTGCGGCTAATCCAACTTATCAAGCAGCAACACCTTTGAATTTTGCTCGAATGCACCTTAATGCTGTGTTGTTACCCGATCGCACTGTGTTTGTTTGCGGTGGTAGTAGCTTGAATGAATCGCGGGTACAAGCAACTTTGGCAGCAGAAATTTACAATCCTGTCACGAATACTTGGACAATAGCAGCAACTTCGAGAGTGGAGCGATTATATCATTCGATCGCACTACTTTTACCTGATGGTAAAGTAATTACAGCCGGGTCAAATCCAGCGCGAACTGATGATGAACTGCGTCTGGAAATGTATTATCCGCCGTACCTATTTAAAGGCGCAAGACCAATAATTCAAAACGCTCCACAAGAGTTAAAATATGGTAGTAATTTTGATATCCAAACACCGCAAGCTGGGGATATTCAATGGGTAAGTTTGATTAAACCTGGATCGACTACTCATTCTTTTAATACAGGACAAAGACTGGTGGATTTAGAGTTTAGTCTCGGTGTTGCTGGTAGTCTAAAAATAAAGGTTACGAATGAGCCGAATGTAGCACCACCGGGCTGGTATATGTTGTTTATTATTGACCGCCGTGGAGTGCCTTCAGTGGCGAAATGGGTTCAATTGAAGTAGATTTTGGGGTGGGCATTGCCCACCTTACTGCTAAAATGGTTACTAACCCAAGGCGTTTGCCAGTCCAAATTATTGTTATACTGTGAGCAGGTTTTAACACGCAGCAGAGAACTATGTTGTCAATTGAGCAACTAACAGAGGAAATCCTGTCTTTACCTAGTGCTTCGAGAGCATTTTTGGCAGAGAAGATAGTGGAAAGTTTGGAATTCGATACCGATCCAGAAATTCAAACAGTTTGGGTGACAGAGGCGAAGAAGCGACGTGATGAAATTCGCGATGGAGATGTTCAACCTATTCCTGGAGAAGAAGCTTTAGCTCAAGTTAGACAACTGCTTGAACAATGAAGTATGTATTTCATCCTGAAGCACTAACTGAGTATGCTGCGGCTGTTCAGTACTATGCTGAACAGCGTGCTGAGGTCGCCCAAGCATTTATTGATGCAGTTGAAGATGCAATCTACCGAATCAGAGAATCTCCTACTCGTTGGAGCATAATTGATGAAGAGGTTCGACGATGTTTGACGCGCAAGTTTCCCTACGGAATTCTCTATACAATTGAGCAGGATTACATTCTTATTCTGGCTGTTATCCATTGCAGTCGGAAGCCTGGATATTGGAAAAATCGCAAATAGCAGAGTAGGGATTGGAATGCTTGATGGGCGTGTTGTGGTTGTAGTTTTCACAGAACCAAACGAGGAAACAGTCCGAATTATTTCACTTCGCAAAGCACTGCCTTCTGAACGAAAATTCTATGAACAATACCTCAAGAACGAACTGGGAGAAAGTTGATTCACTTACGGAGGAGGATATTGATATATCTGATATTCCTCCATTAACTGAGGCGGTTTTCAGTAAGTCACGGTGGTGGAAACCTGTCACGTCATTGAATGTTCTTGTGCAAGTAGATCCTGACACATTGGCTTGGTTCCAAACTCAGGGTGAAGATTATGGAAAGAAAATGGCTGCGGCATTGCGGATTTATGCAGAAGCTCACAAGGCATTGTAAAGTGCAGACTTATCCTTCCGAGTTCACCTGCTTAACTTTCTCCAACGCTAGCCCTAGAGTATCTGCAATTTGCTCATTACTCAAGCCAATCTGTTGTAACTTAGCAACCATTTCAATCTTGGCTTGATACTTGGCTTGCTCAAAGCCAGAAGTCTTATCCTGACTTTCATCTGGAGTAGCAGTGGGTTTATCGGAGCAAAGATTTATATAGCCAATTATATTGCTATTACCAAAAGTATTACCCCAAATATTTAAATTTCCTTGCCGTTCTAAGACAGATTTAAGATTACCTTTATCAACGGCTTCACCAAAGGCATCAGATAACATTTGCAAAAGTTCGTAACCCACATCTTTAACGTGACCTTCTGTAAGACGATAATTATCTGCAATTTCAGAATACTTCTGTCGCTTTAGCATCCCCTCGATAATTGCACGCTGCAAGTCATTGAGATGTTTTCCTGTTTTGTCATATAAAGCATTGTCTACAAATTGCAATACCTCGCGAATGTCCATTTGCATGGATGTGAGAGAACTGTGGTTATTCTACCCGACTTTATCCGTCTAAATCCGACTTTTACCGTAGAGTTAGCAAGATCCGTCTTTTTCCGCTTTTCAGACTTCGGGCAAACAGTCTAGTATCGTGAGTAGGAAATTTATGGAGAGCAACTTCCCCGGAGGAGATAGCCGTGAGTGAAGGAAACTGGTTTCTTGCAGGCTTTGCTGAGATAGGCTCTCAGTTTGCTAGAGTGTTAAGCTCCGATGATGCTGATGGTAGTAATTCCGGGGAGTCTGAGGGGAGAAGCACAGACGGAGGCAATCCGATTCTGGAAGCCTTTGCTGAGATAGGCTCTCAAGTTGTGGGAGTGTTCAAATGAAAGCTGGTCAGTCGTTACAATCACAACTGCATCAACTTCTACTTCTACCTCAAGTTCTACCTCAAGGGAGCAGCGATTCAGACAATAAGGTTAAGCCAATCACGACACCCCTGTTGAAAATAGTTAACAACACGGTAGTATTTGATAATACACTATACCAAATACGAAATATATCCACTGTTGCATTGGCTGACCTTACAGAGACATACGCGATTAATCAATCTGTGCCAGAGTGGTATTGGTTCTTACTCGCACTCGGACTTATTTTGCTGTTCTACTATGGTCTTGGTATTTTGATACTGATTATTGTGGGTTGTTTCTTTTGGGAGCATAAGAATTTGCAAAAAAGTCGGACAGTGGAGCAGTACGGGTTAAGAATTAGGATGAACTCAGGTGAAGAAGTAATTCTTGCTAGCAAAAGTAAAGATTTCGTCCTGACTATCGTTTTAACCTTATACAACATTATGAATTCTGATGAACCGAAGGCTATCGAGTTCAATTTTGATACTCTTAAGATCGATCGAATTGAAGACAAATCCATCAGCATTGAGAAAAACTATGGGTCTACTGTTATTTCTGGACAAGTTACAGGTGATGTAGTTAACAACATCTAACTTTGTCAGAGAATCGAGATATTTACAGGTCTTGTATTACAGGAAAAAACAAATGACGGAAAAGTCAACTAATGCACGTGATGTTGTAGGCAGCGTTATTTCAACTGGTTATGTTGGGGGCAGTATTTCTGTTAATAGTATTAACAAACTCACAAATGAGGAAAAACAAAATTTGGCTGAAGCATCTGCCGAAATTCAGCAGCTTTTAGCTCATTTATCCCAAACTTACCCAACGACAACGATCGTTGAGAAAGCAAATATTGCTGCAAAGGCTATGGAAGAAATCGAGAAAAAACCTGATACGAAAGCCAAGATCGTTAAAGCCTTGAAAACAGGTGGTGTAGCAGCCCTAATGGAGCTTACAAATAATCCTATTGTCAAAATCTTGACTCCCATGCTTGAGAGTTTATTAGAAGACAGTCAGTAATGTCGTGAAATAGCTCGATAATCAGGTTTGCGATCGCCATGTCTGCTATATTTCAGATGTACCAGTTTGGCGGGGGAATGGCATCAGCTATTCCCCCGCAGCCTATCACAGCAAACCCATTGATTGTAATGTTTTCACATCCGATTGAAAATCCTCTACATCATAATTGATGCAAAGCTCCCGTTTTGCTAATTCATGTTGAAACTCAATTACTGTCAACTTAGTCCAGGCGCGGACTTTGCCACTACTGATTTTCTCTTGCTTGTACAGCATGATGGCAATTTCTAGCTTTAACTCATCCTCAGTCATCTTGGTTGCTTGGAGGATGTCATTAGGGATTACGACGCTCATTAGTTTTTGTTGGAGGAAATTGAGTTTTCCTAATTCAATTATAATTCAACCGATCGCCTACCCATAACAAGATTTTATCATAATTTAAAATAAGGTGAGCATTGCCCAACCTACTCCCGCTCTTTTTAGTCCCGATCGTGGTAAAGTTTGGTAAAATAATTAGGACTTCAAGGAAATTGCTTCATGCCAAACTTACGTCACGTTTACCTCTTACGGGATGGGCAAGCGCAAGTCCTAACCATTCCCCAGGAATTTACTCTATCCAGCACAGAAGTTTTGTTACGCAAAGAAGGAAATCGATTAATCATCGAACCGATTTCTTCTGGTTCTCTCTTGTCACTGCTCGCTACTTTGGAAGATATTCCAGAGAACTTTCCGAATGTGGATGAAGGGCTACTGCCACTTGATGATATTACGCTTTAATCCTGCCCAATGACCTATAAATATTTGCTCGATACCAACATCATTTCAGATTTGGTAAGACACCCTCAAGGTTTGGTGTTTCAGCATATCGAAGCCGTAGGTTAAAACTGCATTTGTACCAGTATAATTGTGGTGTGCGAACTGCGATTTGGTGCAGCTAAAAGCGGCTCTCTCCGTCTTATTCAGCAGCTAGAACGCATCTTTGAAGTGTTGCCTATTTTGTCTCTCGATTCTCCTGTGGATCGGCACTATGCGGCAATTCGTAGACACCTAGAGCAAGCAGGAACACCCATCAGCCCTAATGACTTACTGATTGCTGCCCATGCCTTAGCCCTTAACCTGACGCTTGTTACAGCAAATGTGCGTGAATTTGGGCGCGTACCAGCCCTAAGCTTAGAAAATTGGTTAGTTTGAGGGCATACATTTGGGTGATAATTCTTGGGTGAAGTATCACTAATAAGATTGAGTTGTCCTAATTCAATTATAATTCAATCGATCGCCTACCCAAATACAACACCACGATAAATTTCTGCGATCGCTAATTCAATCCCAACTGACTGCAACGGAATCGATCGGCCCAAGTCATTAAAATCACTGAGCAACCAACCTTGTTCTTGCTTACTATAGCGTTCTACAAAAGGTTCATCTTGCTCAACTAATAAATATTCCCGAAAACTGGGAATCGATCGATACATCCGAAACTTACTTTCGCGATCGTAGTCTGCTGTTGAAGGAGATAGCACTTCTACAATTAGAATGGGATTCAAGACTTCATCAGTGCGATCGCCATTTAATTGCGGTTCACCTTCAAAAACCATCACATCAGGATATACTCCCCGTCGATAATCGGGAATCCACAATCGCAAATCGCTGTTAATTGGCTCGAATGCAGTCTCTCGGAGTAGATAGGTAAAATAGGTCAACATATTCCGACCGATGCGGCTGTGGTTGAGCGATCCTCCGGGCATAGGTACAATTTCTCCATCACGATATTCGCTGCGTCCTTCTGCTTTTGCTTCGATCGCGCGATATTCTTCCAAACTATAGCGGCGCTCGACGGTGGTAATCATGGTTCGTAATCGATCGCGTTGGCTGTAAAGCAATAACATCATTTTATCATAGATTTGGGTGTGCGGTGAAGTTGGCGCGATCGGGAAGCTAGAATCAATCATCTATGATTTTGAACCCTTACGCATAAACAGTGATATTTTGGAGTCGTTTAAATTAGAGTATGATAATATTTACATATTATCCACAATGGAGAGCTAAATATGCTAATACAAACCAAAACCAGTTACTATACTCCAGAAGAATATTTAGCCTTAGAGGAAGTAGCCGAAATTAAAAGCGAATACCTTGATGGAGAAATAGTACCAATGACAGGTGGAACTGCCAATCATAATCAAATTTCATTGAACTTAGCGATGCAGTTGCGGTTAGCTTTGAAAGGGCAATCATATCGAGTATTTATCAACGATATGCGGCTGTGGATACCGCGCAACCGCCGCTATACCTATCCCGATGTCATGTTAATTGCAGGTAGTCCGATTTTTACTGATGATAGCAATACCACTGTCACCAATCCGAGCGTAATTGCAGAAAGCTTATCAAAATCAACTCAGGATTATGATAAAGGAGAAAAATTTGATGCCTATAGGTCAATTCCTGAATTACAAGAATATATCCTCATCGATCAATATAAAATTCATGTGATCCAGTACCGCAAAACTCCTGATGGCTGGCTGTTAACTGAGTCTCAATCCGTTGATGCAGTTTTGTCGCTGTCTTCAGTAAATTTGCAAATTGCCCTCAGTGAAATTTACGACTTAGTTGAGTTTGATTAAAAGCATCGATCGCGATCGCCAGGATTTGTTACAGTCTGAAGTTGAGATGCGATCGCGTAGCGCTGCTTCAGCAGTATCGCGTTAGGATAGCGTACCGTAAGCGATCGCAGATCCCGATCGAGTATCCGAGGCAAACATCAGCAGACAGGCTTTCTGCAACAAGGAGATCAGGCTGTAGCATTGAGATATGCGAATGCCGTTCGTCAGCTACGCTAAAGCCTGGGCAGAATGCACGATAATAGAGGCAGCCTAATTAGCATTTCCAGATTTTCATGCAGTTTGAGTGGGATGAAGCGAAGAATCTAGAAAATATTCGCAAACATGAGATTGATGAAAGCAGATGTCTCTGAGATGTTTGATAGTCCAATGCTAATTGAGCTAGACGATCGTTTTGATTACGGCGAAGACCGTTGCTTCGGTATCGGTTTCCTCGGTAACGGCATAGCGGTTGTTGTTTGGACAGAACGGCAGAATAACGTGATTCGGATCATTTCAGCACGAAGGGCAAATCGATATGAGCGCCAAAGACTTGAGCAATACCTCTCGTACTAATTGGACAGCACTGGAGGCGATGGAAGATGAAGGGATTGATTACTCTGACATTCCACCGTTGACGGAAGAGTTTTTTGAGAAGGCTACTTTAAGAATTCCCGCGTCTCAAGCACAGCGCCTAGTTCAGATCGATCCAGATGTTTTGAAGTGGTTCCAAGCTCAAGGCGGAGAATATAAAGCTTTAATCAACTCGGTCTTGCGTCGTTACATAGAAGGCGGTGGCGAGCAGTCAGCAGTATAACAACCCCAATGCAGGGGACGGACGAAAGCCCCCAACCTTCTAAAACCGAAACCAGAAGAGTTGACAGAAAACTTATCCTGTGCTGAGATGGCAGTGCTGAACGATCGCGTAGCGTTGCGTCAGTAGTATCGCGTTAGGATAGCGTACCGTAGGTGAAATGTACTTAAAATATCCTTCTGTGGATTTGGGGCAGTGGTATTTTTTGATTAGTTGTAGGTAAATATGGTTGGCGGGGTTATTGGGGTTATCGAATTTCCTGCGATTCCCTACGAGACGCTACGCGATCGATGCAGAGGAGTTAGAGGGTTTGGTGAAATCCTTGGGGTAGTGCTAAGATACAAAAATAAATTCAAGGTTGTTGTATGTCAAATCCTGAATTATTAACACAACTTCGGCAGTTATCTCGTGCTGATAAATTTCAATTGCTCCAGTTTTTAACGGCTGAATTGGCGAAAGACGAAGGAATTATCATCGGTAATGAAGCCGCCGAAATTATTGGTGCAGTGCATACATCTCATCTGGCAGCAGAACAACTAATGAAGTTACTAGAAATAGAACAGAAGCAAACTCAAAATGTTTAATGCTAGGCGATATCCTTTTCAACCTAAACGAGATGAGTTTGGTGTTTTAGCTAATGTTCCGTATTTGCCTTTAACACTAACTTATCAAAATCGTTCTGTTGATGTTATGGGTTTACTGGATACAGGAGCTAGTATTAATGTTTTGCCGTATAATATTGGGTTACAATTAGGAGCAATTTGGGAAGAGCAAAGATTTTCTGTTACTTTAGCGGGTAATTTAGCAAGTGCTGAAGCAAAGGGGTTATTAGTTTTGGCAACAGTAGGGGACTTTGAGCCAGTTCAGTTAGCTTTTGCTTGGACTAATGTGAATAATATTCCGATTCTTTTAGGAAGAACTAATTTTTTTACTGAGTTTGATGTTTGTTTTTATGGGTCACAATTAGCGTTTGAAATCTATCCTAAATTTAAGGAGAGTTGAGATTGTCAAGTTTCTAAAATAGTGCGTTGTAACTGATAACTTGCACGCTTTATCAGAAACCGGATTTCTTGCTGAGATTAACTAATTCTTTGCCAATCAAGAAGCTAATCCAAAGATTCGTGTCTATAATTACTTTAATGGGCTGGTTTTCTGGCATAAATTTCGCTTCTGACTGCTTCCACTTCTTCAGCAATGGTTTCTAAGGAGAGTTCATCAGTTTTGAATGACTCTAAAAGGGCTGTTAATTTACTGTTTAATACTTCTTTTTCAAGTTCTTGGCTTAATTGCAATTTTTCTGGATATGGCAATTGTTTGACCAAGGCTAACACTTGCTCAAAGTTTAGGGAAAGTTGATAGTTGGCTAGAGTCATTTTTCGTTACGCTTAGGGTTTGTCAATATTTTACCTCAAATTTTGGGTTTGAGGGTAGCTTCACCTTTCTAAAATCGTGCGTTTAGTTCGATCGCGTAGCATTGCTTCAGCAGTATCGCGTTAGCATAGCGTACTGTAGGCGATCGCAGATCCCGATCGAGTTGAAGAAGCCAACATCAGCAGACAGGCTTTCTGCGACAAGGAGATTGCACTGCCGAAAGCGCAGGCTCTAGCATTGAGATATGCGATCGCGTGGGCAGTAGACACAACGGCTTTTGTGCAGGAATTCGACCCCAAGTAATCCGAAAAGCCTACGACAAGCTCAAGGCGATCGCGTTTTCGTAGAAAATGAGGACGGGGTGTTTATCCCACTCTAGGAATTGCCAGTAGATTTTGAGTTCCGTGAGAGTGCGGGGCGTCCCTTCTGTGGATTTGGGGCAGTGGTGTTTTTTTGACCAGTTGCTTCTTTGATGTCGGCGGCGGGGTTATGAGGGTCTGTAAAGCAAACTAACGTCAATGACGCGAAGAGCGATCGCGGCATCGATGTTAAACTTATGGTAAAAGGCGAAATAATTCTTCGCCTTATGAGTCCTGTTTTGGATAGCCAGCGATCGCGACATTTACAAAAAGGCTTGATGCAATGGTTCAGAAAATTGCCTTATTCAACCATAAGGGCGGGGTCAGTAAGACCACAACCACGTTTAACCTCGGCTGGATGCTTGCTTCCAAAGGAAAAAGAGTGATTCTTGTGGATACCGATCCACAATGTAACCTCACAGGCATGGCTTTGGGAGAAGAAACGGAGGATGATGAGGCGAGAATTCAAGAAATCTACAATACAACCTCAAATATAAAGACAGGACTGGCTCCCGCTTTTGAGTCACAACCCAGAGCAATTGAAGCTGTGGATTGTGTCCCAATACAAGGTAGGAATGATTTATTCCTTCTACCTGGTCATGTTGGTTTGGCTGAGTATGAAGTGACACTAGGTATTGCTCAAGAATTAAGTGGCTCAATTCAAACTCTGAAGAATTTACCAGGTTCTATCAATGATTTGCTTGAAAAGACAGCGACTAAGTTTAATGCAGATTATATGCTGATTGATATGAGTCCAAGCTTAGGTTCAATTAATCAGAATCTGCTGATGATAAGTGACTTTTTTTTAGTGCCTACTACTGCTGACTTTTTCTCCGTGATGGCAATCGACTCTTTGGCTAAGGTCTTGCCAAGATGGTATGCCTGGGCAAAGTCGGCAAGCTCGCTCCAAATCCTGAAAGAAGCAAATTATCCGTTTCCTGACATTACTCTACGTTTTTTAGGGACAATTGTTCAGAACTATCGAATCATTCGAGGCAAAGAAACTGCTGCTTTCCAAACCTGGATTGAGAAGATTGAGCAAACTGTTGCTAACAAATTGATTCCAACCCTACGCCAAAGCAATATGATGCTGCCAGACCAGGCTTACCGGGATCAGGGACTTAAAGACAGCCTCTCCCTTGCCAAGATTTCAAACTTTAACAGTCTGATTGCTCTGTCTCAAGAACATCGAACACCAGTTTATGCCTTAACGCCTCAGCAATTGGGACAAACAGGGATTGTCTTGAAGCAAAACCAGAAGAAGCAGGAAGAGTTTAGAAAAACTTTTTCAGACTTGGCAGATAAAATCATTGCATTAAGTTCAGAAAGCTCCGTATATGCAGTCAGCGCTTGACCAATTTCGTATTAGCATTGGTCGCGTCCGAGACCTAATTGCCCTTCATAATTCCGTTAAAGCTCAAGCTACTGGTGCGCTAGATGTGTCAGATATGCTACGAGCCGCGCTAGTTCTTGCAGTGAGCGCGTTGGATTATTACGTGCATGAGGTTGTGACATTAGGAATGTTAGAAATTCATAGAGGACAACGTTCGGAACCAACGCCTTCAGCAAATACTACTCAGTCAGCATTCTCACGTTTTCAAGTGTCGTTGGGTGGTGCTCGTCAGGAGCGATTAGCGGCGATTGATATTGCCTCATGGCTTGAAACTGAAATTGAACAAACTCACGGTTATGCTTTTCTCCAACAATCCTATACGGTTGCAGCCTTAATCCCTGCAATATCAAATAGCGTTGTGAATAGGCTGAATAATGCCTCTTGGTTGGAGGACGAGATTAGGGAACGTCTGGGATATCAGAGTTTCCAGCAAGCAGACAAAATTGCTGATGCAATCAGATATATTTCTGACAAAAAGTTGTGGGATGAGGTGGCTAATAAGATAAGCAGACCAGCAAAAGATATTAAGCAACAACTCAATTCGATAGTTGATCGCAGAAATAAGATTGCTCATGAAGCTGATATAGATCCAACTTTTAACATCGGAAATCGATGGTATATTGACGAGGTGCTTGTTGGCGATGCAGTTGACTTTATTGAGCAGATCGTTGAGAGCATTCATCAAGTTCTGTGAATATAAAGTATAGTACAAACAAGCTAACAACGCATTGGAGCGGACGTGGGGAGTCTTCTCGCTGACGGGGTGACAACCCCGTCAAAAGCAAGAGTGCGATCGCACTGTGTGCCTGTAGCCCCACCATGAGAGGGTGAGGCTATTATCATCAATCCAACTTCAGTGAATTCACAGGTACTTCATCCCAAGAAGTAACCTTTCTTAAACGCGCAACCCAACCAGCCGATTTCTGAACATCAGTCAAATTACTTTCAAAAGATTCATGGCAATCTTTTGCTTGATCTTCATTGCAAGTAGCAATACAAGAATAGATTAGACCTGATGGATCGATTTGTTCGTTCACCCAAATATTCATAATGTGTCATCAACTGAAATGTTCTTAGATCAAGATTTTACGCCAGATGCCAAATTTGTAAGCTGTTCGCCAGTAACGCGACAAATCCGCCAGTCTGGTAAAACAGTAGCACCCATGCGACGATAAAATGCGATCGCAGTTTCATTCCAATCCAGCACACTCCACTCCAAACGCCCACAATCCCTATCCACAGCCAACTTAGCCAGATGCGTCAGCAACGCCTGACCAATACCTTTACCCCGATATTCCGGTAAAACAAATAAATCTTCCAAATAAATACCGGGTTTAGTCAAAAAAGTCGAATAATTGGGAAAAAATAGCGCAAATCCAACCGTTTCCCCAGCTAACTCTGCCAAAATCGCTTCCGCATAAGGATGGGAACCAAACAGATGAGACTCCAAAGAAGCCACATCGCCAGTGACGGCGTGGGATAGCTTTTCATATTCAGCCAGCGCTTTAATCAAATGAAACAGGTTCTTAACATCTGCTGGCGTCGCCGATCGTACAATCAATTCAGAAGACATCGTTCAATTTTAGATTTTAGATTTTAGATTTGGCTACCAGTCATTCGCCGGGACAAACCTCACCCCCCTCACCCCCCTCTCCTCCAGAGGAGAGAGGGGGGGAGTATTTCTCCCCTCCCTGTTGCGGGGAGGGGTTGGGGGTGGGGTTCCACTGTCCCGGCGAATGACTAATAGCCTTAGATTTTAGATTACTTTTGAATCCAAAATCCAAAATCCAAAATTCCTACTTCAACCAACTTTTCAACTTCTGGGCAATTTGGGGACGGCGTAGTTTCCGCATCGCTTTGCTTTGGATTTGACGCACCCGCTCGCGTGATAAATTATACAAGCTGCCCACTTCTTCTAAGGTGCAGGGTTCGCTCGTTGTCAAACCATACCTTAGAGAGATGACATCTTTTTCTCTTGGGGTGAGTACATCACCCAATACATCTGAAATTTCCTGACGCATCATCGCGTCGCTCATTTGTTCTTCGGGAGATTGACTATCATTATCTTCCAAGAGATCTACAAGTTCTGTGTCTTCTTCTCTACCTACCCGATGGTTGAGGGAAAGCGATCGCCTCCGCAACTGCTGCAACTGGCGCAGGTGTTCCGGTGAAATTTCTAAAGCCTCTGCTATTTCCACTTCTGTGGGATTGCGGTGCAGCTTTTGCTTGAGATCCCGCTGGACTTTTTTGAGTTTATTTAATTTTTCGACAATATGAATCGGCAATCGCACTGTCCGCGCATCGTTCGCGATCGCCCTTGTAATAGCTTGGCGTATCCACCAATAGGCATAAGTAGAAAACTTATAGCCTTTGTCTGGATCGAACTTTTCGGTAGCGCGATTCAATCCCATCGCGCCTTCTTGAATCAAATCGAGGAATTGCACCCCCCTATTCAAATATCGTTTGGCGATCGAAACCACCAATCGTAGGTTAGAGCGAATCATCTTGCGTTTCGCCACTCTACCTTGATAGAGGCGATTTTCCAGCTGGCGTTCCGTCAATCCAACTGCGGCAGCTAATTCTACCGTTGTGGGTTGCCTTCCCCATTCGGCTTTCAAGCGTTTTTGCAGTTCCTCTATTTTGATCCAAAATTGGACGCGACGCGCTAACTCTATCTCTTCCTTCGGTTTTAGCAGCGGGTAACGGGCCATCTCTTTAAAGAAGGCTCCCACTGCATCATCTGAGTTCATTTTGCGATATCCTGTTAAGCGAGTTTCCGCCAACTCCTCAACTTGTTCATCTTCTAACAATGTAGCGTGCGCCTCATCGTTAGCTAAAACATCTTCCTCCAGTTCTGGATTCGCATCAGCCATATAATCGGAGTCGAGCGATAATGGCAAGATTTCCTTGATATCCAACTCAGAAATATTCATAGCTAAATCTTGTTCGTGTTTTGATAAAGACACAGTGTGAAAACCCCTGTTTTGCTTATACACGTCGATCGCATTTGCTTAAATTGCCCCGTGATTTGGCTTCAAGCTATACGGAACTTTTTTAAAACAATGAGTATATTTACCGATCTTACTACCTTAATATTGCCACTTTGCTAATTGCCGTTATACCTATCCTTGCAGCCGTTTCATCTCAGGCTTGGAAGAACATCTTCTTAGGCTACCGCAAGTTAATTTTTTCGTTGTTTCCCCTGCTACAAAAACCCTAAGACGATCTCAGCTTTAAGGGTCGAGCGGGATAAAATTCCCCAGCTTAAACCTCATCCCAGCGCTACAAAGAATGCTTTCTTCTTTTTTTGGCCTTCTGTGTCTCTCCATAGAAACACGGTAGAAAAAGTACTGAGCCAGCGGTCGATCTTCTATAGCATTATTCACAGAGCCGGTATCCTTAAAGTTTTGCCAATTTTTTGGATTGTAATCATAGCATCTCATATACTAAAAAAAATTACTCTCTATCAACAGGTGTAAAACAGATCTGATGCTTAAGATGGAAGTTCGTGTAACAATTCTTAAGTGTCGCAGTGACTTATTACTCCTGTCGGTTGATTTGTTCTCAAGACGCCCCCCCAATAGAAAGATTTGTTTGCCATAGCCAGCTAAAATAAACGAGTCAACCACAAATCGACCCCTACTCGCTTACTCGCTTCTCACCCAAAGAATACCTATCACCGAGGGCTAGAGTATCTCTTGAGCAGAGTAGCAGGGGAAAATATACATAATAGGTAATCTTCTTGCGGGAAGAAAGTAAGATGACTGATTTCCTTAGTTCCTAAGTTCCTGATTGTGTTATGCTCACTTTTCTTCATAATTTATTGATGTAAAGAGAATTTCGTTTTTCACAGTCAGGAATCACAAAAAGGGGTTTTTGACTCCAGGACTTTTTAAAGCTGGATATTTTGCCGTATGTCTACTCCCAGTTGGATTTTGTCAGATCTGGTATTAGCCGAGCCTGGGGCTTCCTATGAGACAAACTCGCCTCAAAACAGGTGGATTGAGGTGCTGGTAGATTCTCCGGGTACGCAGTCAGAGGCTCAAGACCGGGAAAACGCTCCGAGTCAGAAACTGTATACTTATAGGTTGCCGCCGGATTTGCAAGTAAGTCCTGGGGACATTTTGAGTGTGCCGTTTGGAGCCCAGCAGGTAGGAGCGATCGCTATTCGTCTGCTCGATCGGCCCCCGGCAGATTTACCATCCGAAAAAATACGGGATATTGAAGATGTCGTCACTCAAGGTTTTTTCCCACCTGCCTACTGGAATTTACTGAATCGACTTTCTCAGTATTATTACACAGCTCTGATGCAGGTGATTCGGATGGCACTGCCGCCCGGTTTGCTTTCGCGATCGTCTCGTCGCATTCGCCTAGTGCCAGAAGCTATTCCCCCAGGCGCAAATGCTTTCCTCAGTCCAACTGCTCGTCAGATTCTGGAACTCCTCCAAGCTTCAAAAACAGGAGACTATACCGCGCAGTACATCAATCGGCAAATCAGGGTATCTACGCGGGGACTGCGGGAATTACTGAGACGCGGTTGGGTGGAAAGTTACTTGGAAACACCCAGACACGCCCAACCAAAATTAAGACAAGCGGTGACGATGGTTTGTTCCGAGATGGGATTAGACCTCACCCCCCGTCAACAGGAGATTTTGACGGTATTGCAGCGCCGGGGAGGTGAGTTATGGCTAAACGAATTGGTGCAAATCTGCAACACCAGTAGCTCTACACTCAAGACTCTGGAGCAGAAAGGCTATATCGTTATTCAAGAGCGGGAAGTATTGCGGAAATTATCCGAACCGGCGGTAGCGGATGATCGACCCAAAGCTCTTACGCAGTGGCAAGCAGCAGCTTTAGATGTCATCACCAGTTTAGAAGGATTTGCTCAAGTGCTGCTGCACGGAATCACGGGTTCTGGGAAGACAGAGGTGTATTTGCAAGCGATCGCACCCATCCTAGAACGCGGACAGTCCGCCCTCGTATTAGTACCGGAAATCGGCCTCACACCCCAGCTAACCGATCGATTTCGCGCTCGGTTTGGTAACAAAGTTTGCGTTTATCACAGCGCCTTATCAGAAGGAGAGCGCTACGACACCTGGCGTCAAATGCTTACCGGCGAACCGCAAATAGTAATCGGTACACGCTCTGCCGTATTCTCCCCCTTACCTCACCTGGGTCTAATTATCTTGGATGAAGAACACGACTCCAGCTTCAAGCAAGATTCCCCAGCACCAACTTACCACGCCCGTACCGTCGCCCAGTGGCGTGCAGAATTGATAAACTGTCCCTTAATTTTAGGTTCTGCTACTCCCTCTCTGGAAAGTTGGTTGAGCGTCAGGAGTGGGGGAGTGGGGGAGCGGGGGAGTGGGGGAGAAATGACCAATCCCCAATCACCAATCACCAGTCCCCAATATTACCTTTCATTACCGGAGCGAATTAAATCGCGACCTTTGCCGCCAGTGGAAGTGGTGGATATGCGCTTGGAGTTGAGGGAAGGAAATCGATCGATTTTTAGCCGATCGCTCCAAGATGCCTTACAACAATTACAAGATGAAGGTAAACAAGGAATTCTCTTTATCCATCGGCGCGGACACAGTACATTTGTGTCTTGTCGCAGTTGTGGATATGTAATTGAGTGTCCTAACTGCGATGTCTCTCTGGCTTATCACCATACTGAAGAAAGAGCGCCAGAACTGCTGCGGTGTCATTACTGCAATTTTATTAGTTCACACCCGCGTTTCTGTCCTGAATGCAATTCTCCTTACCTGAAATTTTTCGGCAGCGGCACCCAGCGAGTCGAAGAGGAATTGAAAAAGCTATTTCCCCAGTTGCGCGTCATCCGGTTTGATAGCGATACCACCCGCACCAAAGGGTCGCATCGAACTCTGCTGACGCGATTTGCGAATGGAGAAGCTGACTTATTGGTAGGAACCCAAATGCTTACCAAAGGGTTGGATTTACCTCAAGTGACATTGGTGGGTGTCGTGGCGGCTGACGGATTGCTGCATTTCGCGGATTATCGAGCATCGGAGAGAGCTTTCCAAACTTTGACACAAGTGGCAGGTCGTGCTGGTCGCGGCGATGACCCAGGTCGGGTGATTATGCAAACTTATACTCCCGAACACTTCGTAATTAAAGCAGCTCGCAGTCACGACTATGAATCTTTTATCCAGGCAGAGTTGCAACAACGATCGCAACAGAATTATCCTCCTTACGGACGATTAATTCTGTTGCGCTTGAGTAGTTTGGATGCTGCTGAAGTTGAGGAAACTACTGAGTTGGTGGCAGCTGAGTTGCGTCCATCCGATGACAATCCCACAAGTTACGAGATCCTGGGGCCAGCACCTGCCAGTATCTTGCGGGTAGCGAATCGCTATCGATGGCAGATTTTGCTCAAATTTAGCAGCGAAACACTGCCTTCTTTGCCAGATTGGAGCGCGGTGCGATCGCTCTGTCCCCCCGGTGTCAGCTTGACAATTGACGTAGATCCCTTGAATTTCATGTGATGGGGACTGGGGATTTGCCTATTTTCGGGTCTTTCGGAATTATTATGCTAATGTTCACTCCTGTTCATTTTGCAGTAGGGGCACGGCATCATCAATATGTCGGTCATACAAAGATTTTAATGATGCCGTGCCCCTACCAATACTCCTGTTCATTTTGCAGTAGGGGCACGGCATCATCAATATGTCGGTCATACAAAGATTTTAATGATGCCGTGCCC
>NZ_JAIQZM010000004.1:160516-168616 GCF_023333595.1 Argonema galeatum A003/A1 | reverse complement strand
CTACCAATACCTTGGCCAAACCGAAAAATGGACTCGCGAGAGTAGGTTGGGTTGAGGCACGAAACCCAATCAATGCGTTGGGTTTTGTGCCTCAACCCAACCTACTAAGAAATGGCGAAGGTATTGTTAAAAAAACCGGGGTTCACCGGGTGGACTTCATGCGGCTGCAAGCCGCTGTAAGTGTCATACTGACAATTTTCTGGCAATGGGGAATAGAAAATAGGAAATTGGTTGAGAATGTTACGGATTTTAAGTCTAAATAATGACTGAGAACTGACTTATGAGTCCGTAAAAACCGCTTCTGCGAGTCCAGAGCGAGGAAACTGGGCTAGGTCGATACTAAGTAAGTTGCGATCGCTGACTTATAGCACTGAAAATATACGGATAATTTTATGCTTTAACAGGTCTAAACTTTGACAATAACTTTATAAATAAAGCTAGCTTCACCTCTTTTTTCTTCATGATTTAATAGCTAATCTGTTTACATAAGCCAAATAGAGCAAAACCAGAGAGAAGCAAAGCCATGAAATCACCTAAATTCTCAAATTTATTAAAAGTTGCCGCTACTGCTATCGGGATCATCTCTGTGACCGGACAAGCAGCCTCTGCCTTCGACTTAAAAGGGGGAACGGCATGGAGTAATCTTTAGAGTGTTTGAACGACTCTGTAGGTCTTGTCACAGGCGCACACGCAGTCGATGCTAATGGGTGGCAGTATGCCTTTGATTCCAACACAGATGGAATGAATGGGAATTACTGGGTTGGGTCTGCGCCGGGACAAAGAAATCCCTATGATTTATCTGGTATGGCTATTAAGGAAACTGCTACCAGCGTTATTATTGCCATCAACGCCAATATGCCGTTAACCGGACAGGCTGAAGCGGGCGTTACAGGCGGTCAGGTTGGATATGGTGATTTGTTCTTGAATATGTCGGGTAAGAACTTTTTACCAGCCATGCAAAGCGGAGATTTATTTGGTATCCGCTTCGCTAGCGCGAATGCTTCTGGAGTACAACAGCTGGGTCTTTATAGCGGTGTTCAGGCTAAGACAGTTACTGAGATTAAGGATGGTTACACTGTTCAAACTTATGGAGGTTTGACAGGTGGCAATAATTCTTACGAAGGCCAGGTCGCACAAGGTGGTGGTACTGTAGGTTATGGCGATTTAACCAGTAACTACTTTACCAATAACGGGCAGAACAAAACATTCAACCTCAACGAGATTGCTTCTGGAAAATATCTCACGGGTATCTCTTTCCTCTCGCAGGGTGCTATAACGCAAGAGTTGCTCGCCACTGGCTATAGTGCTGGGAAATTCAGCGGTTCGCAAACGATCGCGTTCAAGTTTGATAAGTCTGCGGTTTCTATACCCGAACCCGGTACCCTCGCCGGTTTGGCGCTTGTCGGCATGACCTTGGCTACCAGCAAGTTACGCAAACACAACGCTAAATCTCAAACAGCGTAATTTTATCAAGGAAAGTTTTTGCATCTAAAGATGAGGGTTTATTTCCAAAGAGGGAAATAGTTGGCGGTAAATAAACAAAACAAGAATGCGTTTAGTCATAAAAAATGGGGACTGGTAATTTTTAC
Source organism: Argonema galeatum A003/A1 (assembly GCF_023333595.1). Lineage (GTDB taxonomy): Bacteria > Cyanobacteriota > Cyanobacteriia > Cyanobacteriales > Aerosakkonemataceae > Argonema > Argonema galeatum. The sequence goes on along the minus strand of NZ_JAIQZM010000004.1, from coordinate 167,027 downwards.
CAGTCCCCATTTCTACTTTTGGTTTCAAGTTATGACAGTGGGATTGCTTCCTACCCGTTGCAGGATACGATCGATCTGCTCTGCTTGCTCAGCTTTACCCTGAGCTTTGAACAAATCTCGCGCTTTCTTAAATGCTTCTACCGCCTGCCGTCGCTGCCCAGATCTAGAGAAAATTAAGCCCAAATTAGCATAAGCTTCGGCAAACTCAGGCTGGATGCGAATAGCTTCCCGCCACTGGGCGATCGCAGCTTCTCGCTCACCTTGCTGTGCTAGGACGTTCCCTAAGTTATAATAAGCTTTGGCATAGCCAGGATTAATCTGAATTGCTTGTTTGTACTGAGCGATCGCATCTCCTAGTTCGCCCTCCTGTGCCAGCGTATTGCCCAAATTGTAGTAAGCTTCTGGCAGATTGGGTTGAAGTACGATCGCCTCCCGATAAGCTGAGATCGCTTCAGCACGTTTACCTAAAGCTGCCAAAGCAGCCCCCAAGTTCAAGTGTGCAATGGCAAAATCGGGATTGAGGCGAATAGCTTCTCGGTATTGAGCGATCGCATCTTCAAATTTGCCTTGCTGTTGCAGCGTCACTCCCTCGTTGTAGTGAGTCTCTGCTTGCTTAAGAGCTTCCGAACCTCCGACAGCAAGACGGGGATTAGTATTGTTGGAAACAGATGTCTGGGAACTGCCAGCATTGCCCAAGTCTTGCAAAGGTAGGGCCAAACAGGGCGAACTCAAACTCATACCAGCGATCGCAGCAGCCAGCAGTTGAATCAACGAATAAGTTTTTCTAGACATAGGCATTCATTGCAGGATTTCTTGTGGGGATACTACCTTAGTTTTCCCGGATTGAACTCAATCTTAACTTTAGTAAATCTAATGTTTGTTGGCTAACAGTTCTGGTGCCACCAATCCTTTTTGGATAGCTAGAACTGCTGCTTGAGTGCGATCGCGTACCTCCAGCTTTTGTAAAATTGCGTGAACGTGAACCCGAACCGTACCTATAGCAATATAGAGCAGTTCGGCAATCTCTTGGTTTGTTTTACCCGCAGCAATCAGCGCCAAAATCTCCTGTTCCCGCCTGGTGAGCGGATTTGCTAACATTTGGGCAGCTTTGGCAACAGGCGGTGGGCTACTGGCAAAGACAGCGCGAATTTCAGCCGTCCCGATTCTATCCCACCACGACGCCCCCGCCGCCACAGAACGCAGTGCCAAAATCAACACATCGGCTTCAATTCCTTTGAGGCAATATCCCTGAGCCCCAGCAGCAATCAATCGTTCAATCAGAGGTTTTTGGGAATGAGAAGTTAAAACCAAAATGGGCAACTGCGGGTGCTGCTGCTTAATTTGCCGACAAGCCTCTACACCCCCAATTCCTGGCAATCCCACATCCAACAAGACAACATCTGGAAGATACTGGTTAGTTAATTCTACAGCCGTCTCACCATCAACGGCCTGGGCCACAACTTCCAATTCTGGCTCTTGTTGTAGCCGCATCTGAAGCCCAAGACGAAACAGTTCATCATCTTCTACCAGCAGTATTCGCAGCAAGCCAGATTTCATGTCAAAGTTTTTCGGTATTAGGCAATAAAATTGATGGGGAGTCGGAAGCCAAACAAAGCACCAAGGGGCGATCGGTTCTCTGCCCAAATTGTACCGCCGTGAGCTTCAATAATCTGGCGACTCAGGTACAAACCCAATCCAGATCCTGTTGCTTGTCGGTTACTGTGACCTTGGTAAAATCGATCGAACAAGTGGGGCAGCTCGTCGCTGGTGATTCCCTGCCCGCGATCGAGAATCTTCACAACTCCACAGCCAGAATCAAACTCCAGTACAATTTCCACTTTACCGCCGCGAGGGGAATGATTAATCCCATTTATCAATAAATTTGTAAAGACTCGCCGCAACTGTAAGGCGTCCCCTTTCACCCACAAAAAGCTCCGAAAGTCAGATGAGTCATAATTAAGCGAAACATACACCCGGCGCGTCGCCGCTAAATCAATTAGCGTAGCAGTTACCTCTTCGGCTAAGGACACCAAATTAATCGGCGCTAGCTGAAGTTGGAGTCCCTCGGCATCGTTGCGGTACACATCCAGCAGCGTCTGCACCAGTTCTAGTGTAGAACGGTGGCTGCGAGCCATCATCTCCAGAACTTTTTGCTGAGGGCTACTCACGACGCCAAATTGTCCGCTCTGAAATGATTTGATTGTCTCAATTGCTCCCAGTAAGGGCGTTTTGAGGTCGTGGGTGAGCGTGGAAACAAAGTCCTCGCGGATACCAGCGAGCTGCTGTTGGGATAGTAACTGCGATCGCTGTTGAGCTAGAGCTTCTTCGTAACGGCGATTGCGATCGCTCAACCATCCCGTTACCAATAGTGCCATTACCACAATCAAACGATTCGCTAATGTCGAAGGATTAAAGGATTCTACAGTCGGTAAAACCAGATTCAACAGCGTTAAAGCGGCAGCTGTTAGTGTAATTTTCAACGTTGCCGATCGACCTAAGCGCGAGTTGGCCATCAAAATTGGCCCGCTATATAGGTAGCCGAACACATACTCTGGCGGCGTGGTATACTCCAGCACCATCACCACTGCAAAGGCGGACACGATCGGGGTACAAGTATTTGCGTGCTTATTCTTAGTAAAAATAATTGCATTGAACATTAGAAAGGGAAGATTTTAGATTTTAGATTTCAAAACTTTACTTTTAACTGGAGTTTAGACGAGCGCAGGTGCGATCGTCTAAACTCCAGAACTTAGTGATAACCTCTTCTAGTTGCAAACCCACTTCTTCCATTTCCAGACGTTTGGCTAAGAACTTACTTTCTGACGGGATTTAGATAGTAACTCCTCTTTAGTAATCGGGGTTCTCCTGAGAGTATCCAAGGGAATCAAAAACTCACCCGATTGGATTTTTATATCCAGGGCATCAACCACCGCCATTACATCAATAAAACTAGCATCTTCATAGTCTTTATCTTCATATTTCTGAATTTTTTCTTCAGTCATTCCAGCTAAATCAGCGAGTTCTTTTTGGCTGAGTTTAGCGGCCATGCGAGCTTTAATTAGAAGCTGCGGTAGATTGTTAATCTCATCGAGCGTTAGCACTATTGGAGTCTGAGAATCGTGGTGTGTGAGGGTTTCAAATTCACTAATTTGTTCCTTTAAATCCTCAACTTGACTCTCGTATGAATCCCTCTGGAGTTTCCACCGCTTAAAATCTGCTTTCAAGCTTTCGTTATTATCCAATTCGGCTATCGATTGCTCAAATCTTTCCAACCAATATAGGGTGTTACGATATTCTTGTTCATTTCTGATCATCATGGCTCCCACCTCAATAAGTCTATGGCGATAATTCCTTTGCGGGCATTATTTCTCGTATCAAATTGGAAAAAATCTAAGTATGTTGTACCATAACTATAACTATTTGCCGGGTAATTAGACGGAAAAATTTCGCCGCCATACCGCGTCTTTTGGTCGGCACGTTTTTGAGCGAAATTATATAAAGTCGGCGCAATAGATTCCAAGTAGTTAATATCAACCCCGTTGGAGTCCCAGCAGGCGTCAAAGTCACCGGGTTTTAACTTGTTGGTGATAAAACTTCCATCGATATAGATAGTTTCACAGCCTGCTTCTTTTAATTGCTCTATTGCCATTTTTAGTCCCTTTATCAGGCGTGACCGACGCGATGTAGTACTAAATCTATCTACAAATTCCTCCCATGTCGCCCAATGTATCCCTGGTGGCAGATAGCCATTTTCATCAAATTCTGGAATCATTACCTCACACCCTAACACACTTTGATTATCCGCATCTGACTCGCCGCAGAGCATCTGGAACTGGATGAGTACGAGCCGAGCGAACAACTGGTCATCATGCTCAAAACTGGGGGTCTTCTGTACTTAGTGTCCTAACTTATCTCAAAAACCGTCATAAATCCTTGCAGGGCAAGCATTTTTAGCATTACCTTAGTTACTGGAGTTGAGTCGATCGCACCAGCGATCGTCTCAACTCCAGTTTTAATTTTAGCTCTTATATTCCTTCTATATCTACATATATAGATATTTTTATAAATACAGATATATTGATTTTTAGATATTATCCAACCAGTATATATCAATACTACACTTAGAAAGCTAAGTTATTTTCAAGACAATTTATATCTTTCATCTGATGTTGAGAATGTAGAAATGCTAGAAGATTTAAGTGTAAATCGTTTAACAGATTGACACAAATTGGCTAGTATTAGACAATGAATTTTGCGAAAACCAAATTCATCCAGACAAAAATACAATTCAATAGCTGTTACTGCGGATGCCCATTATCTGCTATAACCTTGCCCAAAAATTGTGGTTTACTAGGCATTGTAAGGTCAGAAAAACTAATTTTAGCCAGCGATAATCCTACAGTGTATTATGGAGATGACATTCTAGCTGTAGCGGTCAACCCAGGAATGGCTCCAGAACTACAACTTATCCTCAAAAAGAGGCATCCGGTTTTGTGGTCTAATTACACTTGTTCCTTGAATGGTGAATACGACGCGTCTTGTGAAGAGTTATTTATTTTTTGAATTATGTGGCAAGGCTTCTTTCAAATAACACTGACAATCCTGATTTTGGTGCCTATCGTCCATTTTTTGGGACGCTACATGGCCAGAGTATTTTTAGGAGAGAAAACCTTTCTAGACCCAATTATGGTGCCAGTCGAACGCACCATTTACGCACTGGGTGATGTGCGTTACAAAGATGATATGACAGGTTGGCAGTATGCGCGATCGGTCTTATTCAGCAACCTTGTCATGGGCATTCTAGTTTATTTAATTTTTCTGTTGCAGCTCATACTACCCCTAAATCCAACTTCCTTAAATGCGCCCAGTTGGGACTTAGCGTTGCACACAGCTATCTCCTTTCTCACCAATACAGACCAACAACACTACTCAGGCGAGACGACTTTCAGTTATTTCAGCCAGATAGCGGCTTTAGGCTTTTTAATGTTTACTTCCTCCGCCACAGGTTTGGCAGTAGGAATTGCCTTTATTCGAGGTTTGACAGGCAGACCGCTGGGTAATTTTTACGTCGATCTTACCCTATCAATTACGCGAATATTGCTACCTCTGTCAATCGTCGGTGGATTAATTTTAATTTTTCTGGGTGTACCGGAAACACTCGCAGGCCCAGAAACAGTGACCACCTTAGAGGGAGCCAAACAAGTAATTGCTCGTGGCCCTGTTGCCCATTTTGAATTTATCAAACAACTGGGAGAGAATGGCGGCGGCTTTTTTGGGATCAACTCCGCTCACCCGTTTGAAAATCCCAATTCCGCCAGCAACCTGATTGAAACTCTGGCAATGGTTTGTATCCCAGCCGCGTTGATATTCACTTATGCTATCTTTGCAAATAACCTTAAACAAGGATGGCTGCTATTTGGGATGGTATTCATCTTCTATGTTGTTTTGATTGCGATCGCAGCTGTTGGCGAATTCCAAGGTAATCCCCTTGTTAATAACATTTTGGGCGAACAGCAACCTAATTTAGAAGGCAAAGAAGTGCGATTTGGCTGGGCGCAAACAGCACTGTGGGCAATTACAACCACTGGCACTATGTGTGGAGCAGTCAACGGAATGCACGATTCCCTGATGCCTCCCGGTGGTTTTTCAACTCTGTTTAATATGTTTCTGCAAATGGTTTGGGGCGGACAGGGAACAGGAACAGCTTACTTATTCGTTTACCTGATTTTGTCAGTGTTTGTAACTGGACTAATGGTAGGACGAACACCGGAGTTTTTTGGTCGCAAAGTAGAGAAGCGGGAAATCGTTCTCGCCAGCGTTATTTTGCTCGTTCACCCGATCGCAGTTTTGATTCCCAGCGCCATTACATTGGGGTTTCCCGAAACTCTAGCAGGAATTACTAATCCTGGTTTTCACGGTATTTCTCAAGTCGTTTACGAATACACTTCAGCTGCTGCCAATAATGGTTCTGGCTTTGAAGGATTAGGTGATGGAACTATGTGGTGGAACTTAAGTACCAGTATTAGTTTGTTGGCAGGACGCTACTTACCAATTATTGCTCTTTTGCTTTTAGCTGATAGTATGGCTCACAAACAACCTGTACCGGAAACTACAGGTACGTTGCGAACCGATACGGTTTTATTTACTGGCGTCACAGCGGGAGTCATTTTGATTTTGGGAGCGCTAACATTTTTCCCAGTTCTCGCACTCGGCCCGATCGCAGAAGCATTTCAATTTTAGATTTTGGATTTTGGATTAACGGGTTGTATCGTGTTCGGTTGTTATCGTTGGTTGAATTTTTACCGCAGATGAAGACAGATGAACGCAGATGAACGCAGATAAGAGGATTTTTTAGAGAACAGATGTGTAAGGAGATGATATTACTCAGAAAGTTCGACAGCTTTCAGTTCTGCTAAATGTTCCCTAAATTGTCTGTTGTTATCGTTGGTTGAATTTTTACCGCAGATGAAGACAGATGAACGCAGATGAACGCAGATAAGAGGATTTTTTA